>DATGIX010000203.1:0-17197 GCA_035295505.1 Puia sp.
AAATGCCATCAATATCCACGACTGCTAATTTTACTTTTTCCGTGTTCTGTTCAGACAATTGCTGAAGCACTTCCGTTTGTTTGTCCTTCATCTGTTGTTAGTTTTAAAAATTGAAACCTCTTAGCGATGAAGTTAAGCAAAAGCAATAAATATAAAATGGTATTCCGCGAAGGATTGATGTTGAAAACGGTTTTTGTTGACCGGCATTAGTAATGCTATTGAACATCGTTGCGACGCTCCGTTGAACACTTGGAGCACTATTAAGCTGTAGCTTATTGCAGGGATTCAACTATTAACGATTCAAACTAAATAAAATACAGTGCTTTCAACGTACATCATTCATCATCTCAATCATTTTTTCTTTAACAGTCTTACCATTTAAAAAATCATCCTGTTGAATAGCGCTTCTTTTCTTTTTAGTTTTTACAGAACTCAAATCATGAAATATTTTTTGTGCTAAAATTTTCGCCATTTTCACAGGAACTGCATTGCCAATCATTTTATATCCGGCAAGCACATTTTTATAATAAAAAATGAAATCATCAGGGAAAGTCTGAATCCTCGCACATTCTCTGACTGATAACCTCCGGTAAAGGTTTTCTTTTCCTTTCACAAATTCCCTCACGTCCTGCTTCACCAATTTCATTTTCGGTGCCTGCGGATGAATCGGCGCATGCCGCCCGCCTGCTTGTATGGTGAATGAAACTTCATCCCATGAGCGCACTCTGTTGCGCGACATAAAAATGGAAGAAAATCCACCGATCATGTATTCATGATTTTTGACGATACAATCATCTGCATTTGAATAGTTATTTTCTTTTGCAGGCAACGCAACATCCTTCAAATCTCCGATTGCATCTTTCAATGTCATTTTCTTTTTGAAAGGATCTGGTTTGGGAAACTCGAAAGTCATTCCCAGATCTCTTCTATAGCCTACAAAAAAAACTCTTTTCCTGTCCTGCGGAATGCCATAATCCGAAACATTCAGCAATTGAAAAGAAAGGTCGTAACCTATATCAGTGAACATCTGTTTGATGTTGGCAAGCGCTTTTTGATGCGCAGGCAACAACATGCCAGAAACATTTTCAGCCAAAAAAAATTTTGGTTTTTTATCTGCGAGGATTCGCATGAACTCGTAAAAAAGCTGCCCTCTTTTATCTGCAATACCGCGCAGAGAGCCGGCTTCGGACCAGCTTTGGCAAGGCGGCCCGCCAATAATGCCATCACAATCAGGAACATCCTTTGAATTAATATCAACAATACTTCTCTTATCTAAAAAAGTCTTACTGTGATTTTTTTCGTACGTCTCCCAAATTTCTTTATCGTATTCGTTTGCCCATGTAACATCAAAACCGGCTTCTTCAAAACCAAGATCCAACCCTCCTGCGCCTGCAAAAAAAGAAACGACTTTCATGTGCTAATAAATTTAGCACAAAATAATATCTTGCCCTAATCCGGCCAAATTTTTTTACTGACATTAGCAGGTGCGAGCTATAATTTTATACAAAGACTTTAATAGTTCTAAAAAAATTTTCTCTTTTGTCCAATAGCCGCCATCTCGGTTGTCATAGGTTTTTAACAACAAAAATTTAAACCAATGAAAGAGTTCTTATTTGTATTCAGGATGGATTACAATGTTACATCACAACGTTCACCGGAAGAAATGCAGGCTACAATGAAACGCTGGATGGATTGGATTGGCGGAATTGCAGCACAAAACAAATTGGTTGACCGCGGCAATCGCCTGAACCGCGACGGTAAAGTGGTGAAGGTGAATAATATCATCACCGATGGTCCATACACTGAAATTAAAGAATCCATCGGTGGCTACACCATTGTGAAAACTACCAGCATCGAAGATGCAGTTGAAATTGCAAAAGGCTGTCCTGTTCTTTCAATGGGTGGCAATGTTGAAGTGCGCGAAATTGATGCGATGTAATCGAATTTTTTAAGAATAAAGCCTTCATTTCTCTGAAGGCTTTATTCTTAATTGCTATCAACCGATATAAAATAATATGTCGAAATGGGGTCTGTGTGATTTTTTCAGTTACAAAATTTTTTTGAAAAGTAGTCAGTCAGAGAGAAAACTATTGCGTTAATATCTGCGCTGTAAAATCCTGCTGCATTCACACAACCACATTCTACGATAAAATATTCATCACCACACAGACAGACATCCATTACAAAAATTTCATGAGGCGTATATTGACGGCACATTTTTTCAGCAAAAAAAATCACCGCATCAGGACAACCCCTTTCTTTTTTCAATTTGAAATATTCCCGGTATTTGGAAGCTGTAACTACTTTCTTATTTGCAATCCACAAGCGCCATTCATATTTGATATTATAAGGCTCCGATACAATTATTCTGCTATTCAGCGACAAATCCATATTTTCTATGGCTTTCAGCTTATCATACCAATCTTTGATTTCTTTAAATTTTTTCACTTCACCAGAGAAAGATTTGCTATCATCATCCGGTCTGATAAAAAATAATTTCTCGCTATCATAGCCACCATTAATAAGTTCTTCAAAATTTGTGACAGATGCATTATAGTTCAGCATATTCTTTCCCCATTTATCTATATAATTCGAAATAGAAAAAGTTTGCGGGTTAAAGAATAAACCATTCCTCGTCATCTCATTTCCATAAATAAGCTGGTTAAATGTTGTTGATCCGTAATAAACATTGCAAGGTGTTATTTCGAACTCCGGCAAAACATGTGCAAATGGGATTATATTAACTTCAGTGTACCTGACATTAATTTTTTCACAGGCAAGCCTCAATCCATTTAAATCTTCTCTGCTTGTAAGATTTTTCTGAACAACCCATTGTATTTTTTTAAACCTGTTCTCCATCCCACATCTTATTTCCTGAATATATTATTTAGCTCTCCATAAGGAACTGCATGTTGGGAAAATGTAAAAGTCCCTTGATCGCATATTTCTTTTGCAGCATGAAAAAGCGCAGAATAAGCCACGCGGGCAAATGTTGAGCCAATACTGATTCTCTTCACACCAATTTCTTGCAGTGATTGCAGCGTGATTCCCGAATCATTTAATCCGAATAAAAAATTTACAGGCTTTGGAGCAACTGCTTTCACTACAGTTTCAATTTCATGTTTTGTTGTTATTCCCGGCGCATACAAAACATCAGCACCTGCTTCTGCAAAAGCAACAAGCCGTTTAACAGTATCATTCAAATCAGGTTTTCCATACAAATAATTTTCCGCTCTTGCAGTAAGCATGAAAGGAAATGGAAGACTGCTTGCGGCTTTGGATGCAGCTTTGATTCTCTCTACTGATAATTCAAAATCATAAATCGGATGATCATGAAATCCGGTTGCATCTTCAAGCGTGCAACCGACAAGCCCGTTTTTTGCAGCGAGCAAAATAGTTTCTGCACAAATTTCCGGATCATCGCCATAGCCATTTTCCAAATCCACGGATGCAGGAAGAATGATTGCATTTGCTATTGTCTGGGCGTTCTGTAAATTTTCCTCTCGTGTCAGTGCCCGCTCCGCATCGGGTTTTGCAAGTGAAAAGGCAAGGCCTGCGCTCGTTGTTGCCACTGCTTCAAAACCGAGGCTCTCTAAGATTTTGGCAGAGCCTGCATCCCACGCATTTGGAATAACGAATAGACCATCACGATCGTGCAGCTTTTTAAACTGTTCTGCTTTTTCGTTTATATCCTTCATAGCATCTATTAATAAATGAACACAAATATATTAACTCCAGGAGCTTTGTCTTTCTACGTGTAAACAATGAAGTCAAAATATCAATATTATTGAACTTTCAATAAATTTTGAAAGTTCAGAAAATAAGTTATACCTTTGGTGCATGAATTACAAAGATGCCAAAATAAAATTCCTTGAAACATGGGGAACACTCGGTTCGCAGTGGGGAATTAACAAAACGATCGCGCAAATACATGCGCTGCTTCTGATAAGCCCGCAACCGCTCAGCACAGATCAGATCATGGAGGAATTAAAAATTTCAAGAGGAAATGCGAACATGAGCCTGCGTTCTTTGCTCGACTGGCAGCTCACTTATAAAAAAGCATTTCCGGGCGACAGGAAAGAATATTTTATTGCCGAAAAAGATATATGGAGATGGAGCCACAGAATTGGAAAAGTGCGCAAGCAAAAAGAATTGAACCCGATGTTAGAATCTTTAAAAGAGTTATCAGCAGTGAAAAAAGGAACAACTGAATCTGAAAAAGAATTTGAAAAACAAATAAAAGAGCTGAAGGATTTTACGCAAATGCTTGACCAATTGGGAGATAAGTTATTAAACTCCAATAAAGGTGAGTTGCTGATTAAAATAGCAAAACTGGTATTATAATTTTAACCACTTCATTTCATAGCCATGAACTACAATATTATTGGTTATTGCATTTATTTGTTATTCACTTTTACAGTAATTGTTTACGTAGGGTTGGCTTGTTACAAGCACGGCAAAACTTATTGTTTCCAGATTTTTGATGGAGACAAAGAGCTGACTATGCGCACTAATAATATCCTGCTGATGTGCTATTATCTTTTCAACCTTGGTTATTGCTTAGTTACTATTTATAACTGGCACGCATTGAACAATTGGAAGGAATGCTTAGACAGCGTAGCAATGAAAGCCGGAGCTATTTTAACAGGCATTGGGATATTGCACATAATCAACATCATCGCGCTCATCTACTTCTCTCATAGAAAAAATATTCTTCACAATAAAAATTTATCGTTATGAACACAAATCTTGTAGAAATTGCTTATTACATTTATTTGCCCGTTTCAATCATTCTCACTTTTTATGTGGCATCAACATTGTTTAAAAACAGTAAAGTATACATGCGCGATATTTTCAACAACCGTGAAGAAATTGCCATAAGCACCAACACGCTTTTTAAAATTGGTTTTTATCTTTTAAATATTGGCTTTGCATTATTTATTTTACCAATTGATGAAATGTTAAAGACCAATCAAAGATTAATTGAAGTGCTTAGCTTTAAAGTTGGAGGGTTTAGTATTTATTTGGGCTTCATGTTATTCTTCAATATTTATATGTTCTTCAGAGGAAAAAAAGTTGCAAAGCAAAAAAGAATACATAGTCAGTTGGCAGAAATAATAACCAAATAACTATATAAAAAAAGAGCTCTTCTTTGCTGAAGGGCTCTTTAAAATTTTTGTTCTTTATATTTCAGTAAAATAATTGCGACACAACATTAGTCGCATCATTTGTTGCTGGTTTCATCCCGAGAAATTTATTCATCTGGTCTTTCACTAAAATGCCTGCAAGTTTTGTTTTGAGCGTGCTAAATAATCCACTTTGCTTTTGTGTGTATTGATCTTTATTGCTGGACACCAGCGACATGATTTTTGATTTCCCGGTCAGATAAGTGCTCACAACAGATGTCACTTTTGGAAGCTGTGCTTTTGTAAGCGTTAATGCCGGGCCAAGTTTTCCCATAATACCTTTTGTAAGTGAGCTCACATTAAAACCTGCAGATGATGCGGCTGAAGTTGCCTTGTTTAAAATATCATCTGTTTGAGCGAAAGTTATTTTTGCAAATAATAGAATAGCAAAAACAATTAGTGTTTTTTTCATGATGGTAGCTTTTAGTTTGTTAGAAAGTTAGTATTCATTAAAATACAAACGTGGAAGGTAAGACAAACTTCATACTCTCTCAAAAACTAACATAAAATTCAATGATTTTGATGAGCAGTTGATAAATCGTCTAAGGCAAGGCTTATTAACTTTGCAAAATCAATAATAAAAATAAAGCCGATGAAAAAAGAATATCTGATCAGCGCTAAAAAGCAATTTGAATATTATAAAATGCTTGGCGAAAAAACATTTGAGCAGCTTTCTGATGAACAGGTGTTGTGGCAATACAATGAAGAAAGCAATAGCATTGCAACCATCGTCAAACATCTTTGGGGAAATATGCTTTCGCGGTGGACAGATTTTCTGACATCAGACGGTGAGAAAGAATGGCGCGAACGCGAAGCAGAGTTCAATAATGATATTAAAGGCAAAACAGAATTATTGGAAAAATGGAATGCAGGATGGGATTGTCTTTTTAAAACATTGGATTCTTTGAAAACAGAAGATCTGGAAAAAATTATTTATATAAGAAACATGGGGCATACCGTATCTGATGCCATTAACAGACAGCTTGCTCATTATCCTTATCACATCGGGCAAATTGTTTTTATTGGAAAAATGTTGCTGAACGAGAACTGGAAATCATTATCTATCCCAAGAGGTGATTCAAAAAAATACAATGAAGAAAAATTTGCAAAACCGAAAAGAAATCAACATTTCACTGACGAGTTCATTCAAAAACCAAAAGAATAAATAATAATTTACGGGAGCTAAAAAGTGAGCAAAAAAGCAGTTCCCTCCCCTTCTGTTGATTGAACCTGGATGCTCCCTTTGTGAAGCAACATAATCTGCTTGCAAAGGCTCAAGCCAATCCCGCTTCCGGTTTTGCGTGTGCTGAAGAAAGGAACAAAAATTTTATCAAGCAACTCCGGAGAAATGCCAACACCATTATCTCCTACTTTAATAACTGTTTTATTATTCCTTGCGATATTGGCGCTTAACGTCACACGCGGATGAGGCCTGTCTTTCACAGCCTCTATAGCGTTCACCACCAAATTTATCAGCACTTGCTCAACTAAGCTCGGGTCAGCTTCCATCGTTAGGTCTGTGTCTTTCAATATCACTTCCAGCTCTATATTTTTTTGCGCTAATGTTGGCTGCATTAAGTGATGAAGGTTCTCAAACAAATCTCTGATATAAATTTTTTTAAGATTGGGCGCAGTTATTTTATTCAGGTTGCGATAAGTCTCAGCAAATCTTAATAATCCTTCGCTCCTTCTTCTGATAGTATCAATCCCTAATTGCAAATCTTCAATGGCAGCAGGTTGCTCACGGAGATGGCTAACCGAATTTTGTAAACGATGGAGCATCGTGTCTGCAAGAGAAGAAATCGGCGCAATGGAATTCATAATCTCATGCGTCATCACGCTCAGCAATTTCTGCCAGGCTTTTGCTTCTGTTTCGTCCAATGCTTCATCCACATTTTGAAAAGCGATCAGCTTGTAAACGATATTATCAGTTTGAAAAGCCGTTGCTGAAATCAGTGCTTTATACACGCTGCCGTCTCTTGTAATAGAAACCACTTTGCTTTGTCCGGGTCGAATGGCGAGCACTTCATGATATAATGGAGCATCACGCCTTTCCAGTGAATGGATTGTTTTAAGATAAGGAATGCCCAGCATTGTTTTTAATGATTCATTCATCCAGCCGATGTCACCGCCTTCATGCTGATAAGAAAGTATTCCCGTGTCGACCAGTTCCAAGATTTTTTGCAGATATAAATATTGGGTTTCTTTTTCGCGGCTGATATGCTTGAAAGTTGTGTTGATATCATTAAAGCCCTGCCTTAATGGCTGCAGCTCAACCGGAGCTTTTTTCACATCAAAGTATCGGGAAAAATCGCGATAGTGAACAGATTCCACAAACTGCTGTACTTCATCCTGTGCTTTTTTGTTGAAGCGATAAAAATCCACCAACTGCGCACTAATGACAGGTATCATGATAATCATGTAAACGAACCATCCCTTCACAATAATGATGGAAGCAGCGGTAATGGTAATGAATAAAAAAATCACTCTGATGAGTAACCGTAAATAATGGTAGCGCTCAAATATCATATTTGCTTAAACGGCGATACAATGCAGTTCGCGTGAGCCCAAGCTCTTTCGCGGCTTTGCTGATGTTGCCGTTGTGTTTTTCTATTACTTTTAAAATAGTGTTCTTTTCAACCTGACCTAAATTTAGCTCATCCGGCTCATCGCGCAATTCTTTAGGCGATTCAATCGGAGAGAAAATCAAATCGCTTGCATGCAGCACATCCCCTTCAGCCATGATGACTGCACGCTCAATAGTGTATTGCAATTCACGAACGTTTCCGGGGAAATGATAGCTGCGCAGTTTCTCCAAAGCTTTTGCATCAAAATCATCAGAGCTTTTCAGATATTTTTTTGCATAAATGCGGATGAAATGTTTCGCCAGCAGTTCAATATCGTCTCCTCTTCTACGCAACGGCGGCACCATTATTTCTACGGTATTAATCCGATAAATCAAGTCTTTCCTGAAACGGCTTTCATTAGCAAGCTCGCTCAAAGGCATGTTGGTGGCGCAAATCAGTCGGATATCAATCGGGATGGGTTGGTTGGTTCCGATGCGCGTTATTTTTCTGTTCTGCAAAACGGATAACAATTTCGCCTGCTGGTGCAAAGAAATATTTCCGATTTCATCCAAAAATAAAGTTCCTCCGGAAGCGGTTTCAAAAAGCCCAACCCTGTCTTCCCTCGCATCAGTGAATGCGCCTTTTTTGTGACCGAACAGTTCGCTCTCGAATAAAGTTTCTGTGAGTGCACCAACATCCACTTTAATAAATGGCTTATCTGCCCGCAATGATTGCTGATGTATGGCTTTTGCGATTAAATCTTTCCCGGTTCCGTTCTCACCTAATATTAATATGTTGGCATCGGTGGGCGCAATTTTTTCTATCTTATAAAAAATCTGCTGCATCACTTCCGATTCGCCAATCAGTTCTGAACCGATAATGGAATCAGCCGGGCTCACATAACCGCCGCCACTTTTGTTGCTTTCTTTTTTCTTCAGCGCATCTTTGATGGTGGTGATGAGCCTTTCATTATGCCATGGCTTCACCACAAAATCTGTTGCGCCTTCTTTTAGTGAACGTACAGCGAGGTCAATATCGCCATAAGCAGTAATCATAATCACAGCAGCAGTGCTCCCGAACTCTTTTAATTTCTTCAACCAAAAAAGTCCTTCATTACCGGTGTTGATGCTGCTGTTGAAATTCATATCCAGCAAAACGATATCAAAAGATTGCTTTGAAAGAAGTGATCTGATGTTTTCCGGGTTCTTTTCTGTGGTCACTCCGGCGGTTTCTGTTTTTAATAATAACCTCACGGCTGTGAGCACATCGGGGTCATCGTCAACAATTAATACGGATGCATTTTTTAGGCTCATGTGTAACAATTAAAATATTTTGTTCGTCCAATGCAACAATTAATGCCACAAGTTTACCTTAAATATAAAGGCGTGGCAATTAATTTTTTAAGAGTTCTTCGAAATATGGCAGTGTATCAAAACCGTACACTTCATGTATCGTTAACGAACATCTTCGTATATTAGGGAAGATTAAGAAACTGGAAATCATTAAAATGGAAACTGGCATGTGTTTGATTATAACAGGGATGTAACTTTTCTTATGTGTAGTAAGAAGAACCACCCGCTATGTCAATAACGGGTGGTTAATAAAAAAAATCAAACTTAAATTAAGCTTTCATGGTAGACCGGGTTATAGAAAAAAAGAGATGGACGACAAAAAAGTTGCTGACAATCGGCGGCATTGTTGCGCTGGTGGCATTAATCGGAGCCAGCTATTATTTCACTTCTGGCAAGTCGAAACTGAATGTAGATACTGAAAGAATTACCATCAGCGAAATCAAAAAAGGGCCGTTCCAGGAAAACATCCCTGTGAATGGAGTGGTAATGCCATATCATACTATTTATCTTGACGCAACCGAAGGTGGCCGTGTGGAAGAAAGATATGTGGAAGATGGAGCCATCCTGAAAAAAGGGCAGCCCATTATGCGCCTGTCAAATACCAATCTGTTGATGACCATGATGAGCCAGCAAAACACAGTTTATAATACGCTGACTCAAATGCAGATTAATCACAACGCCGCACTGCAAAATACAGTGAGCAAACAGACACAGATGGCAGATGTGGAAAGCCTTTTCAAAGAAGCTGAGCGCATTTACAATCTTGACAAAAAATTATATGCCCAAAAAGTGATCGGCTCACAGGAATATCAACAGGCTGAAAACAATTACAACTATTACCTGAACAAAAAGAAACTGACAGAACAAATTTTGCAACAGGACTCTGCATCACGCGCAACTCAGGAAGCGCAGGACAAGCGCTCTTACCAGGGCTCACAGGAAGCACTGGCTATCATGCAGCAAAAAGTTGGGGATCTGATCGTCCGTGCAACAACTGACGGACAGCTTACGTCTCTTGATGCGGAAATTGGCCAGAACAAAACACAAGGCCAGCGGCTTGGGCAAATTGATGAGCTTAATGGTTTTAAAGTAAGGGTGGATGTGGATGAACATTACTTGTCAAGAATCTACTCCGGGCTTACAGGCACATTTGATTTTGCCGGCGCCACTTACAAACTGAAAATATTTAAAGTCTTTAGTGCATTAGCTGCAGGAAAGTTTCAGGTTGATATGGAGTTTGTTGGAGCTGTGCCAAAAGGCATCCGCCGCGGTCAGACTTTGCAAATATTACTTGCTTTGAGTGATGAGAGACAATCAGTGCTGGTGCCGAAAGGCGGCTTCTTCCAGCAAACCGGCGGCAACTGGATTTTCAAAGTGAGCGATGACGGAAAAACTGCATATAAAGTAGATATACAGCTCGGCAATATGAATGTTGACTATTATGAAGTGCTGCAAGGATTGAAGCCGGGTGATAAAGTAGTTACATCCAGCTACGAATCTTATGGCAACATGCAGGAGCTTGTACTGAAAAAAGAATGACCTTATCAATAACCACCTCTTCACATGAGAGGACAAAAAACAACGCGTATGAAAAAGACAACCCTATATTCACTGGCAATTGCAAGTTGCCTCTGTTTATTGAGCACTACATCTAAAGAATGTGGCAAGATTATTAAAGACAGAATGTCTGTAGAAGCTAGCAACGATAAGAAAGAGGAAACACGGCAAAAAGAAGAAAGCAAAGAAAATGTTCAAACAGAATTTTCTTTGATCAACACACTTTTTTTTCAAACAACATAAACAAAACCAAAAAACAACTTCTTAAACATTCTAAACAATAACACAATGATAAAGATTACCGAACTCGAAAAAGTTTACCGCACTGAGGAAGTGGAAACTATTGCGCTTAACAAATTGACGATGGAAGTTAAAGACGGCGAATTTGTTGCTGTGATGGGCCCTTCGGGTTGCGGCAAATCTACATTGTTGAATATTCTCGGCTTGCTTGACGATCCTGATAAAGGAAGCTTTATGTTCAACCAAATTGAAGTAGCTCACTTCAATGAGCGCAAGCGTGCCGACCTTCGCAAGCATAACATCGGGTTCGTGTTCCAGAGCTTTAACCTCATTGATGAGCTCACTGTGTTTGAAAATGTAGAACTCCCT
This sequence comes from Puia sp., assembly GCA_035295505.1. Lineage (GTDB taxonomy): Bacteria > Bacteroidota > Bacteroidia > Chitinophagales > Chitinophagaceae > Puia. The sequence continues at coordinate 11,272 of DATGIX010000203.1, forward strand.
TTAATATATACAGGTGTAAAATCTGCTGAAAGAAAGAAAAGAGTGGAAGAAGTGTTAGATAAAGTTCAGATCATGCACCGCCGCAACCATTACCCACAGCAGCTTTCGGGCGGTCAGCAACAACGTGTTGCCGTAGCTAGAGCGGTTGTGAACAATCCCAAATTAATACTGGCCGATGAGCCTACCGGAAACCTCGATTCATCAAACGGAAATGAAGTGATGCAACTGCTCACAGAACTCAACGAGCAGGGAACAACTATCGTGATGGTAACGCACAGCGAACATGATGCACGCTACAGCCACAGAGTAATAAGAATGCTCGATGGCCAGGCAGTGGTGGAAAATATCATTGCGTAAAAACGATTCGCAGATTACCACTTCATCACATCGTTCAGGAATTAAATTCAAAGACCGATGGCTGACGACCTCCTAACAGGCATATATAACCGAAAACGTTACTACAAAGGCTGAAAGTTTTTCAGCCATTTGTAGTTTAACGTGGTTATGGTTAATACTATTGGATCTATAAACGAAATAAGTCGTACATCATAAACCACCTGCCATGCTGAAGAATTATCTGATTGTAGCACTAAGAAATTTAAGGAGGAATAAAATATTTTCCTTCATCAACATTATCGGCTTAGGGCTGGGCATGGCTTGCAGCCTTCTCATCATTTTGTGGGTGCAGGATGAAAAAAGCATCGATTCATTTCATGCAAACAATTCAAGGCTTTATAATATTTATGAAAGACAATACTATGATGGAAAAGTTGAGGCAGGTTATTATACTCCCGGTCAGTTGGGCAGTGAAATCAAAAAAAAGATTCCTGAAATTGAATATGCATGCAACTATGATTGGGGTGGACGTTCAACATTTCAGTTGGGCGATAAAATAATAAAAGAAGACGGTTGTTCAGCCGGCGATGATTTCTTTAAGATGTTCAGTTTTCCAGTGATACAAGGAAAACCGGAAAGTGCACTAAGCGATATCAGTTCTCTCGCTATTTCAAAAAAAATGGCAACACAATTTTTCGGAAGCCCTGAAGCTGCTATTAATAAAACCATTCGCTACGAAAACACAAAGGATTTCAATATTACCGCAGTATTCGACGACATTCCTCAAAACTCATCTTTGAAATTTGATTTCGTCATGAACTGGTATCAGACTCTCGAAGAAAATTCATGGATGAAAGAATGGGGCAACAATGGCCCGCACACTGCTATTATGCTTAGGTCTGATGCAAATCCGGCTGCTGTAAGAAACAAAATCACAAAATTTTTAGATGCTTACAATAAAGACCAGAATAAAAATTTCTACTTACAGCTTGGCATGCAGAAGTTTGGTGAACAATACCTGCACAGCGATTTCAAGAATGGCGAAATTGAAGGCGGAAGATTTGAATACGTGAAACTCTTTAGCATCATTGCCATTTTTATTATGGTGATTGCTTGCATCAATTTCATGAACCTGACCACTGCACGCTCTGTGAAAAGAGCAAAAGAAATCGGTGTTAGAAAAGTGGTTGGTGCAGTGCGCGGTGTATTGATGAAACAATTTATTGGAGAAGCAATATTGCTTGCATTTTTTGCAACCATTGTTGCGTTGGGATTAGCCACACTCCTATTACCTGTTTTCAATTCGCTTACTAATAAACAAATTGCATTTCCATATTCGAGTATTTTTTTCTGGGTCGAGTTGCTTGGGCTGACTTTAGTAACAGGAGTTATTTCAGGTAGTTATCCTGCATTATTCTTATCATCATTTAACCCTATCACAGTTTTGAAAGGAACACTGAGGTTCAGTTCCGGTGCAACACTGTTCAGAAAAGGATTGGTGATATTTCAATTTGCACTTTCGATTTTGCTCATCATCGGCACCATCATTATTTCAAAACAAGTTCATTACATACAAACAAAAAGTTTAGGATTTAACAGAGACAACCTCATCTATATTCCATTTGAAGGAGACCTGACCAAAAACTATGATCAGTTTAAACAGCGGTCATTGAATATGCCGGGCATCATCAGCGTCACACGCATGACTGAGTCGCCAACCAATCTCGGCAGTAACACCGGCGGTGTTGATTGGGACGGAAAAGATCCAAATGCAACTCCGATGTTCACGCAGGCATCAGTGGGGTACGATTTCGTGAAGACGATGAGAATGCAGATTTTGCAAGGGCGTGATTTTTCAAAAGATTACGGAACAGATTCGGTAGCCTATATTATTAATGAATCGGCGCTGAAAAAAATTGGTTATAAAGACCCAATCGGAAAACGCCTCACATTCTGGCAAAAGAAAGGAACAATAGTTGGCGTGATAAAAGATTTCCATTATCAATCGATGCGGGCAAAAATTGAGCCTTTGATTCTTAGATTAAGAGACCATGAAGGATGGGGAACTGCATTAATAAAAACAGAAGCTGGTAACACAAAGCAAGCACTTTCAGGATTAGAGCAATTATGCAAAGAATTAAATCCTAAGTTTCCTTTCACTTATCAATTCGCTGACGAAGAGTTTAATAAAATATACAAGAGTGAACAAGTGATTGACAAGCTGTCCAACTATTTTGCATTTCTCGCCATTTTTATTTCTTGTTTAGGTTTATTGGGATTAGCCATGTTCACGGCTGAACAGCGCACCAAAGAAATAGGAATCAGAAAAGTTTTGGGGGCAAGCATCTCTGGCCTGTTCGGGTTATTATCTAAAGAATTTTTGCAATTGGTCGGCATTGCATTTTTGATTGCCGCTCCACTTTCGTGGTGGGCAATGACCAAATGGCTGCAAGACTATCAATACAAGACAGATATCAGTTGGTGGGTTTTTGCATTGGCTGGTTTGCTCACAGTAATTATTGCATTAGCCACAATCAGCTTTCAGGCAATCAAAGCTGCGATTGCAAATCCGGTGAAGAGCTTGAGAACGGAGTGATGCGGCGAATAGTCAATGGTGAATAGTGAATATTGGATTATCATGAAGATTTCAGACTAGCTCCGGAATTTATGCCTGAGAAAATATGAGACAAAGAAAATTATTTCAAATCTAGCGATCAAAAAATTCCATTCATGCTAAAAAATTATTTCAAAATCGCTTTTCGCAATTTGTGGAAAAACAAAGTTTATTCTGCCATTAATGTAGTTGGATTGGCAATTGGGATTGCAGCCTGTATCATGATCATGCTTTTTGTGTCGTACGAAAAAAGTTTTGACAGTATGCACACAAAAAATATTTACAGGTTAAATGAAGTCCAGAAATTCCCCGGAATGGTTGCTTCGCAGAAAGTTGGTTTATCTATGTTCCCAATGGGCAGCACATTGAAAAACGAGTTTGCTGAAATCAAAAATTATACACGCGTTCGCTGGCAGCAAAAATACCAAATGACTTTTGGAGAGAAACGCATCTATCTTCCCTGGGCATATTTTGTTGATTCCACATTTTTGCAAATGTTCGATTACCCTTTGATAAAAGGTAATCGTGCTACAGTTCTTGAAAAACCACATAGCGCTATTATTACCGAATCAACTGCAAAAAAATTATTTGGCAATGAAGACCCGATGGGAAAAACCATCAATCATTATGCGGGCGACACGACTACTTTTATTGTTACCGGGGTTATGAAAGATGTTCCTCAAAATTCCCAACAACAGTTTGATGCTTTGTTTTCTTTCAGCACTGTATATCAGCCATGGATGTTTACGAACTGGGGTGGCAACTGGCTCGATACTTATCTTGAGTTAGCTCCCAACACCAATACCTTAGCGTTAGAAAAAAAATTTCCGGCATATCTTCAAAAATATATGACAGCCGCAGGCAACACCGATGGCTGGAAATTTTACGAACTGTTTTTGTTGCCATTAAAAGAAGTTCATGCCGGCGCAACGGATATTGGTCTTGATTATCTGAACTATCAGAAGTTTGATAAAAAATACACCAATATCTTTTTTGCAATTGGGTTGATTGTATTGCTGATTGCGTGCATCAATTTTATGAACCTTTCCACAGCAAGATCTGCAGAAAGGGCAAAGGAAGTTGGCATTCGTAAAACCATTGGTGCAAGGCGCTGGCAATTATCATCGCAATTCATTAGTGAATCTGTTATTCTTTCCCTGATCTCTTTAATAATTGCTTTATTGCTCGTGAAATTATTTTTGCCTTATGTAAATAATCTGAGCCAGCGTCATCTCGAGCTGCCTTTTTTCACCAACGCACGCACTTTTGCAGCCATTGTTTTGGGAACGATATTGGTTGGGATTTTAGCCGGTCTTTACCCTGCTGCTTATCTGTCTTCTTTCATACCTGTGAAGGTGTTGAAAGGTTCTGCAAACAGTGGTAATAATAAATCAATCATCAGGAATGTGTTGGTAGTAGGGCAATTTGCAAGTGCAATCTTTCTGATGATCGCCACAATTTTTGCAGTAAGGCAATTGAATTTTATGCGTTCGCATGATGCGGGCTTTAATCGCGACGAAGTAGTTACGATACCACTTGATGGTGTAACAAGTAAAAAATATGACTTGCTAAAAGAGCAGTTGCAAGTGAGTACTCTTATAAAAAGCGTAACTGGTGCGCAGGATGTTTTAGGAAGTCACCTCGATCAATCCGGTGTTTCTTTTTGGGGAGACGGGCCTAAAAGAGATTTGGCAGTTACTCAGCTAATCGTTGATCATGATTATTTAACGATGTATAAAATCCCGGTAATACTTGGAAAAAACTTTTCTCCAGACCCAATTGAAAATGGAAAAGAATATATATTAAACGAATCTCTGGCAAAAGAACTTTTAAAAGATAATCCCAAAGCTTCTATGTCTTCTTTGCTTGGAAAACATTTTGGTTACGATTCAATCGGAACCATCGTAGGCATTGCAAAAGATTTCAATTTTAATTCGCTGCATTATAAAATTGAAACCATGTTTTTGTATAGTCAAAAGAACTGGGGCTTCAGTAATATTTCATTAAAAATCAATAGTAGTAAAACAAAAGAAGCACTTGCATTTATCCAATCTGTATGGAACCGTAATTGCCCCGACCATCCTTTCGAATATCAGTTCCTCGATGAGCATTTCGCTGATGTATATCGTGCGGATACGCAGGTAAGCAGTGTGGTTGCCGTGCTTGCTACATTAGCAATTATCATTTCATGTCTTGGTCTGTTTGGTCTTGCATCCCACTCTGCAGAAAGAAGAATAAAAGAAGTTGGCATACGCAAAGTGCTCGGTGCGTCTGTGCAAAATATCACAACCATGCTCTCAAAAGATTTTTTAAAATATGTGTTGATCGCGACTTTGATTGCATGGCCGCTTGCATGGTTCACAGTGCATAGATGGCTGCAGGATTATGCTTATCGGGTTGAAATCAGCTAGTGGATTTTTGTGCTGGCTGGTTTTATGGCTTGTGCAATTGCTGTTATAACCATCAGCTTCCAGGCAATTAAAGCGGCAATTGCAAATCCGGTGAAGAGTTTGAGAACAGAATAAGTCAGAACGGGGATTTGAAGGGATTTTGGGGATTAACAGGAAATGAAAATTAGTAATTAGAAATAAGAATCGTTAGAAGAGGATGTTGTAAAATCAGTTCATCACAAAAATCAGAGAAATCGCAGCTTAGACAATCATAAAAATCATCTTAATCACATAAATCCAGGTTCAGACAATGCTAAAAAATTATTTCAAACTAGCGATAAGGAATTTATGGAAGAATAAAATTTTTTCTTCTATCAATCTTGTTGGTCTTGCATTAGGAATTGCATGCAGCCTTGGCATTTTTATTATCGTTCATTACGAATCAAGTTTTGATAATTTTCATACTGACTCTAAAAATATTTACAGGATTGTTTCAGATATTCGCCTGTCTGATGGAACAGAATACCAATCAGGAGTCCCCTACCCGCTGGCAGATGCATTCAGGGTCGATTTTCCGCAAGTGAAA
>DATGIX010000204.1:0-13768 GCA_035295505.1 Puia sp.
TATCTCAGTTTTTATTGATTATGTTTTTAAGTTCTTTCACTGTTCCCAATAGTTCACTCATTGACTGGAGCGCTGACCGAAGGCTGACATGGAGCGATTTTAAATCGAGCCCCGATAGCAATTCACCAAACGCAGCACTCACTGCTACAAACATCAAATTTGATTTTAGTTATAGCAGTGATAAAGGTTTTCAGTATCATATCTCCTGTCAGTTTGATAAGAACAAATCCTGGGGAAGAGTGAAGACCGATTATATTTTATCGCATGAGCAAGGGCATTTTGATATTGCGGAAATTTATGCCCGGAAATTATACAAAGCATTTAAAGAATACAATCCGGATATTGAAAAAGCGAACAAGGAAGTGAACAAGATTTATGAAAAAGTGATGCATGAATTGACGGAGACGCAAAAACAATATGACCATGAAACAAATTTTTCTATCAATAAAGAGAAACAAATGGAGTGGCTGAAAAAAATTAATGAAGATTTAAAAAGCTTACAGGCTTATTCAGATTATCATTAGAACAACCCATAAATCTGCGAATCAATCCTGGTGATGATTTCGCCAAGATGCTCTTCATTATCAGGGAATTTATTTTTGTCGATATCAACTACTAACAGCGGACCTTCTTTATAACCATCAATCCATTTTGTGTAGAGGTCATTAAGGCGCTTTAGATAATCGAGGCGGATATTTTCTTCGTATTCTCTTCCACGTTTTTGAATTTGACCAACAAGTGTTGGAACCGAAGCCTGCAGATAGATTAATAAATCCGGCGGCTGCACCATTCTTTTCAAGGTCTGAAAAAACTGGAAATAGTTATTATAATCGCGCTTGCTCATCAATCCCATTTCGTGAAGGTTGGGAGCGAATATGTGAGCGTCTTCATAAATTGTTCTGTCCTGGATAACTGTCTCCGTTCCACTTTGAATTTCGAGCAGTTGGTTCAAGCGGCTATTCAAAAAATAAATTTGCAGGTTGAAGCTCCAGCGAGGCATCTCTTCATAAAAATCATTCAGGTATGGGTTATGGTCAACATCTTCGAACTGAGGGATCCAGCGGTAATGTTTGCTGAGCAACTCAGTAAGAGTGGTTTTGCCTGCGCCGATATTTCCCGCAACGGCAATATGTTTTGGTTTCTTGCTTTTTGCCATCCTTAAATGTAAAGTCTAAAATCTAAACAAAAAAAAGTTTTCAGTCGGGAGTTCATAATTGTAATAAAGATATTTTTTATAAAGAACTGCAAACTGAAGACTGTAAACTGCAAACTTTCCTAATAATATTTCATCCCAATCGCGTCTCTCACCAATTGCAGAGTAGCTTTTGCGCTTGCTCTTGCTTTTGTTGCTCCATGTTCCATCACGCCCTTCATAAACTTCTCATCGTTGCGCATCGCTTCCGATTTTGCACGGATTGGGGAAATAAATTTCACCATATCTTCCGCCAATTGCTTTTTCATATCACCATAACGAATCACACAGTTGTTGAAATCATTTTCAAATTTATTCACCACCTCATCTGTGCTCACAACTTTCAAAAGATTGAACAATCCTTCAATATAAATCGGCTTCACTGAATTCTGTTCTGTTGGCCCGCTATCAGTTTTCGCCTTCATTATTTTCTTGCGAATCATTTCATCGTCATCAGCAAGATATAATGTGTTCATCTGATTTTCGCTCTTGCTCATTTTTCCACTTCCGTCGAGGCTCATGATTTTTATGAGCTCATCACCATAATTGAATGCATAAGGCATTGGGAAAACTTCTCCATAACGATAATTGAATCGTTCAGCAAAATTTCTCGTCATTTCAATATGCTGTTCCTGGTCTTTACCCACGGGCACTTTCAATGCACGATGAATTAAAATATCTGCAGCCTGAAGAACAGGATAAGTGAGCAAACCAGAGTTTACATTATTAGGTTGCTGGCGCACTTTATCTTTAAATGTCGCTGTTTTTTCGAGTTCACCTTTGTAAGCAAGCATATTCAAATACAAATACAATTCTGCAATTTCAGGAACATCGCTTTGAATATAAAGCACACATTTATCGGGATCGAGACCACTGCCGATTAATTCAGACATTAATCTCCACACATTTTCTTTCAGCCCTTTTGTGTCAGGATGAGTTGTGAGGCTATGCCAATCAACCACACAGAAATAGCAGTCAAACTCGTTTTGCATGTTCGCCCAATTCCTAATCGCACCAAAATAATTGCCCAGATGAACAAAACCAGTCGGGCGAATGCCACTTAATACTATTTCCTTTTTTTCTGCCATAAGGACGGCGAAGATAGGGAAAGTTTGCAGTTGGTTCGTGGTTTGGAGTTTGAGGTTTGTGGTTCGCAGAAGCAGGTTCAAACGAGTATCAAAGTCAACAATTTTTAATCTTTTCGTCTTAAGTTTCCGCAATTAATAATCACTTTTACATACTCAGAACGACAAACAACAAACTCCAAACTACAAACCGTTTCCGCTTATCTAAAACCTATAAAAAGTCGCGCTGAAACCGTTATTTTTGTTTATTAACGTTTTGTATGGAAGTGAATGATGCATTAATTGAGAACTTAGCTAACCTTGCCCGACTGAAATTTGATGATTCTGAAAAAGAAGAAATCAAAAAAGATTTGCAGCGAATGATAAGCTTTGTTGAGAAACTGAATGAACTGAATACTGACGGAGTAGAGCCGCAACTGCATATGACCAATGAAACAAATGTGCTTCGCGAAGATGAGCTGCAGGGCTCTGTGAGCCGCGAGGAAGCTTTGAAAAATGCGCCTTCTACAGACGGAATCTATTTCAAAGTACCCAAAGTAATTAAGAATCCTAATTGATTAGCAGCTTGTGATTCTCATTCACTCGCCGCTAAAAATAACATGATAAAACTTATGAGCACATCTATTATACACCTTGATTCTATTACAAAAAATTATTATCTCGGCAAGCAGGAATTGCCTGTGCTGAAAGGCATTTCACTCGATATTATGAAAAATGAATATGTTGCTTTAATGGGACCATCAGGTTCTGGCAAAAGCACATTGATGAATATTCTCGGCTGCCTTGACTCTCCGACCGGCGGCACTTATGTTTTGAACGGACAAGATGTGAGCAAGATGCCTGATAATGATTTGGCAGAAGTTCGCAACAAAGAAATCGGATTCGTATTCCAGCAATTCAATTTGATGCCGAGGTTAACGGCTGTTGAAAATGTAGCACTGCCATTAGTATATGCAGGCATTTCCAAAAAACAGCGCATTGAAATTGCGATGAACATGCTTGAAAAAGTTAGCCTCACAGACAGAAGCCATCACAAGCCAAACGAACTATCAGGCGGGCAATGCCAGCGCGTTGCGATAGCAAGAGCTTTGGTTAATAGCCCTTCTTTGATTTTAGCAGATGAGCCTACCGGAAATCTTGATACAAAAACATCTATTGAAATCATGGATATCTTTGGAGCGATACAAGCTTCCGGCAATACGGTAGTGCTTGTTACTCATGAAGAAGATATTGCCAATTATGCACATCGTGTTGTTCGCTTGCGTGATGGTGTTATCGAAACTGATAAAAGAAAAGCCGGTGTTTTACAACATGCATAATAATGGCTCTTAAAATTTATACTAAAACAGGAGATAAAGGAAAGACATCTCTCATTGGCGGGACAAAAGTACCGAAAAGCCACATCAGGATTGAGTCTTACGGAACTGTGGATGAATTGAATTCCTTTCTTGGATTATTAAGCGACTACTTATCCGATGAACATTCAAAAAAAACATTAAAAAAAATTCAGGACAGACTATTCACAATCGGATCATCGCTCGCATGCGACCCTGAAAAAGAGCCCTCATTAAAAATCCCCGATTTAAAAGAAGATGATATTGTCTTTCTTGAAAAAGAAATTGATGCAATGAATGAAGTGCTACCTGTGATGAAGCATTTTATTTTGCCAGGCGGACATGTTGCCGTTTCAACTGCTCACATAGCCCGTTGTGTCTGTCGCCGCGCAGAAAGAATTTGTGTGAACATGCAGGAGAATAATTTATTTGTTGAGCCGCTTGTTATAAAATATATCAACCGCTTAAGTGATTATCTTTTTGTCTTGTCAAGATTTATTGCGCATCTATTGAAAGTGGAAGAAGTTCAGTGGAAACCGAGAGGTTAATGTGCAGATTTGCCAATTTGAAAATATGCGAATGAAGTTCCTGAAAATTGAAACGAAATAATAAATTCAGGGATTCGCTAATCCGCACATTATCTCACTCACACTTCAGATTTATTTTTGGCTACATAATTTTCTTAACCCGTTTCCTGATAAAATAATTGCTGAGCTATCTGTTATATCTAATTTCAAAGATTGTATTCTGCCTCGACCAACATCTAACAAAGTATTGCCTTGCAAATTAGCGCTCAATGATTGCATGTTAAATGTTTCCCGATTAGTTTGCTTTTGCTCAGGCGGACCCGACACCATAATTCTAGGTCTATCCTGAATTGATGTTGCAGGTTTATATTCAGGGGACATTTCAAAAACCACGTCTGAAGAATCTTTTTCAGAGACGGTGACGGAATCAAAATCAGGTAAAAAGCTTTCTATTTCAAATTTTGATTTCCCTGACATGTTCACAGCAATGTTTTTTTGCTTCATCTTGTTCATGAAAAAATTTGTATTGAAACCTTCCACATAAGAAAGCTCTGGCGCGAACACACGAACCAGAGTCAGCCAGTGCATCCAATTTTTTTCTCCTTCATCAGCAGGTGAATACACGAATTTGATATAAAGTGTGTCATTTTTTACAGTTGTTTCAATCGGGTTTGGGCGAACGCGCTGCCAATCGTGCAAAACGCGCACTGAGCAATTCGGGCTTTGCTCAAAAGCAATGTTGGTAACATTTCCTCCTTCTATTTTTACGTACTTAAAATGCTGTTCCGATACTTTCCCGTATGTCCAATATGTGTCATTTTTATCAAGCTTATCATATTCTTTTTCCAAAACAATATTTGAAGCAAATAATGCTGCGATTGTGACAATCAACAATGCTATCAAAATTCTGGTGCTCCATTTCATAATTAAATATTTTTAAAATTGTCCTTCACAAACTGATCCAAGCGCGTTTTAATTTCTTTGATGTCTATTTTCAGTAAATACATTGTCCTTAAAAAAACCGGTAATTCATTTTCCAAAAATTGTTCCCGTCTGAACGCAAGTATTTTCTCTGCTGCTTCGTCATCAAAAAAATATCCTATCCCTCTCTTATAAAAAATAATATTGCGCTGCTGCAGAAAATCATAAGCCCGCTGAACCGTGATTGGGTTCACCTGCATTTTAACGCCGAGTTCTTTGATGCTTATTATTTTTTCGCCAGAAGGCCATTTTTTCAAAAGTATCTGTTCGCAGATGTATTCTGCTATCTGAATATAAATCGCCGGATTTTCTCTAAACTCCATGCTGTTAAATTAAAACTCTTTTTCACGTAAACGCATAAACGCTAAAGCCCATAATAACACGGGAATAGCATAATCAATAACATAACCGACAATCGTAAAAGCCTTTTTTGGGAGCTCTACAGAACCCACTTCTTTACCGACTAAAACACCAACATCACGAAAAGGAAAAGCTCCATCAATATTTCCAAACAATAATTCTGCGAACAACCAGTTCAATCCAAAAATGCCAAAACAAATTGCACAAAAAACCAGAGCGGTTTTTATAAATGCTGCCCTATTAAAATACAGCGAACCGAGCAATGCAACTCCCATGAGCAAAAATGATGTGCTGTAAACTTTTACCGCAATTCTTCCGGTGAATGAAAATATGTAAACTGATTTGTATTGTTCTTTATAAAGCGGATTTTCGGGGTCTAGGCTATTATGGAAAAGCGCAACAAAACCTGCGTCCACCAATCGATAAAACACTAAAAAAATAATTGGATATAAAACTCCTGCTATCAGAACTCCGCAAAGCCATTTTTCAAAATGAGAAGCTGGGAGCGTGAGATAAGAAGAGCCATTTGCATTGGAAGAAAAATAACTAAACACAAAAGATGCTAAGAAACATCCGCCTCCTGCAAGTCCCCAGATAAATGAAATATTCTGCGCAGCACCAAAACTTACCTGAGTCTTCATAATAAAATACAAAATCAGGATAATCGCCAATATCAATCCTATAAAACCAAACATTTGTGTCGGGCGTTCTAATAATGTTTTTTTGAAAAGCAAAACAAAACGCTTTGCATTGAACGTGTTATTCATTGTTTTACTTTTTATGATTGAAAATTTCTTTAGCCATCATTGGGTTTTCTGTCACTGCATTGAATAAATGTTCAAGGTTCACTTTTGAATTTTCATTGTCCGTGTTCTGCATCACAACCGATATTCCTTTCAATGAGTCTTCTGAATAAAGAATTTTATTTTCATCTTCCGGCATTTCTTTTAATGTCTTAAAAGAGAGCTTTTCAGCTACTTCGCTTATCGATGCGCTTAACAGCAATTCACCTTTATCAACAATCACAATCTTGTCAATAAGATTATCCAAATCACGAATCTGGTGCGTTGAAATGAAAATCATTCTTTCTTCAGTGAACACTGATGAAATCAATTTCCTGAACTGAGCTTTGGAAGGAATGTCCAAACCATTTGTTGGTTCATCAAGCAAAAGCACTTCTGTGTTACAAGCTAAACCGAAAGCGATGATAAATTTTTTCTGTTGCCCGAATGAAAGCGTTGTTAATTTATCTTCTGTTGATACATCAAGCACCTTTAAATATTCATTGCATAATTTTTCATCAAACCTTGGATAGAAGGGTGCATACAAATTAATGTAGCGTTTAATAGTCAGCGAAGGCACAAATACTTCTTCGGGAATAAAATAAATTGTCTCTAAAAAAGTAGGTTGTCTTTTCTTAGGCACAAACCCATTCACAGAAATGTTTCCGTTGGTCGGGAACAAAAGCCCAATCAAATTTTTCAGCAATGTGGATTTTCCAGCCCCGTTTTTTCCTAATAATCCATAAATGCTTCCTGTATCAAGTGAAAGGCTCAGATTTTTATAGAGCAGCTTGTTTTTCTTATAACCAAAAGAAAGGTTTTGGATACTAACCATAGTGTAATAGTTATATAGTACACTACAAATATAAGCAAGATTTTCTATTGACCAAATTTGTTTCGTTGATTTTTAAAATAAAATGGAGAAAGGCAGGTTTGCGTGAGAAAAATATGCGAATGAAGTTCCGGAAATTCAATCGAAATAATAAATTCAGGGATTCGCTAATCCGCACATTATCTTATTCGCACATTAAAGAATCATCCCGTCTTTCATGTGCAGAATCCGGTCACTCATTTGGGCGAGCTCTTCGTTGTGGGTAACTATTAAGAAAGTCTGATTGAATTTTTTTCTCAAGTCAAAAAAAAGGTGATGAAGCTCGGTGGCATTGGCTGAATCAAGATTGCCGCTTGGCTCATCTGCAAAAATGATATCGGGGTTATTAATCAATGCACGGGCAACGGCAACACGCTGCTGTTCTCCTCCGGATAATTCCGCTGGCTTATTATCAAGCCGCTCCCCTACTCCTAATGTCACTAATAATTTTTTTGCCTCTTCTTCTACCTCACGTTTCTTTCTTCCGGCTATCCATCCCGGGATACATGCATTTTCCAACGCGCTGAACTCAGGCAAGAGGTGATGAAATTGAAATACAAACCCGATATGTGTGTTGCGAAATGATGCAAGTTGTTTCCCTTTTAGCTCATTCACTTTTTTTTCATTCAAAAAAATTTCGCCTGAATCGGGTTCTGCAAGCGTTCCCAAAATATGCAGCAGCGTGCTTTTGCCGGAGCCCGAAGGGCCGGCGATGCTCACAATCTCTCCTTTCTTAATATCAACTCCCACATCTTTCAGCACCTGCAGCTTGCCATAATGTTTGTTAATATTCCTCGCTGTCAGCATATTAATCAATGAATTTGAAACCTGCTTGTTACTTACAACTAATCACTTAACACTTTCTCAACATACTACAAACCTACAGGTTCACGTTGAGATATTGATTCCCTTCCGAACTTATTTTTGAATGATTTTCAAGGCTTAAAAACTATGATTTGGAAATCTCGTATTTAAAATTACTTTTGCGGGAAATTTGGGAAGCAGGAAGATTTTTGAAACGAGTAAACAATTAGTGATTTCTGCTGTCTTTATATAAACTTTTACGAAAACAAAATAAGGAAAGATGTTCTGGACACTTGAATTAGCAAGCTACCTTGAAGACGCTCCGTGGCCCGCGACAAAAGATGAACTGATAGATTACGCCATCCGTTCCGGTGCGCCCATTGAAGTGGTAGAAAACCTTCAGGAATTAGAAGATGAGGGCGGAGAGATTTATGAAGCCATTGATGACATCTGGCCCGATTACCCTTCGCAGGAAGATTTCTTCTTTAATGAAGATGAATATTAAACAATCAACTTCTTCATAAAATAAAAGCCGCATTTGTGATGCGGCTTTTTATATTCTCTGAATCTTTATTAATCTGATTGAAATAATTCTACAGACAATTATTTCTCCATTTGATTAATCACAGCTTCAGTAACTCCTGTTGAAGAAAAACCTCCGTCATGAAAAAGATTTTGCATCGTGACCATTTTAGTGAGGTCGCTAAAAAGAGTCACACAATAATCTGCACATTCATCGCCACTTGCATTTCCTAATGGGCTCATTTTTTCAGCATAAGTAATAAAACCATCGAACCCTTTTACGCCGCTTCCTGCTGTCGTTCTTGTTGGTGATTGAGAAACTGTATTCACCCTCACTTTTTTTCTAACACCATAATGATAACCAAAACTTCTCGCCACACCTTCTAATAAAGTTTTAGCATCAGCCATTTCACTATAATCAGGAAATACTCTTTGTGCTGCAATATAAGTGAGCGCGACAACGCTTCCTCCTTCATTAATTGCATCCAAATCCCATGCAGTGCGCAAAACACGATGAAGGGACATAGCAGAAATATCTAAAGTCTTTTGATTAAATCCATAATCAAGCTCAGTGTAGCTTTTGCCTTTGCGCACATTCAGGCTCATCCCAATTGAATGAAGGATAAAATCAATGCCGCCGCCAAAATGCTTCATCGATTCTTCGAACAGTTTTTTAAGGTCGTCCATATTTGTAACATCAGCACCTACCACAGGAGCATTCGTTGCCTCAGCTAATTTTTTTATTTCACCCATGCGCAATGCAACGGGAGCATTACTGAGCACAAGCTGCGCTCCTTCTTCATGACAGCGCAATGCTGTTCTCCATGCAATTGATTTTTCATCAAGCGCTCCGAATATGATCCCTTTTTTTCCTTTAAGTAAGTTGTAGCTCATTTTTTCCTTTTTTATTCTTTATTTCATCAATTCTAGAAATTACAGATTTTACTGATTCTTGCAACTCATCACCAATAGAAGCAAATTTAGTTTTATCTTTTAAAACTAAAGCAGCAAAATAAATCGGCTTATATATATCTTTAAAAACTTCATTTCCCTGCTTTTCAAAAATATCAATTATTGAATTTTCTTGACGCCTTCCTAAAAATAATATTATTGTATTTATTAAAATTCTATTTTCCAAGTCGAAATATCTTTCTACAAATTTATATCCGTACTTTTCAACTAAACTTTCAAAAAAAACAAATCCTGATTCTAACATCCTGAGAGCGTTTTTGTAATCATTGTACATAATGAGTTGTCTTAGAGATAATGAGATGCTTGATAAAATAATAAAACTAAGGCTAACAGCATTTTCATTAGTAGCATATTTTTTAATAATCTTTTTTAAAATCTCCAAAAATTTTAATGTCCCACCTTTCGATTTGAGCATTTCCATAATAGCAAAATAAATTTTTTCTAAGTCTGTTTTGGGAATGTAAGAAAGATTTATAGCAAGATTAAAAGCTTTTGAGTAATCTTCACTTTCCAAACAAATTCTAATTTTATTCAGGCAATTTTTGTCGTTTTCTTTTGCTTCCCATTTTTTTTGACTTAATGTTAGCTTCTCTTTCGAATGCTCTGATATTTTTTTTAAAGAAGAATAAACACTATTAAACAGAATCACCATTTCCTTGTTTGGCTCTTCCGTAAATATTTTTGCCACATAACTATCAATTCTTTTATCCATTTCTGTTTCATCATACCAGTTTTCCATGAATACCACTAACCATTTCACACTCTCAGCCTTCTCTTTTCTTCCATATCGCATCAAATACCAAATATTAAAGAACCGCTCTTTCAAAAGATATAAATGATTCTTAGTATTGGTTTCTCTTTTTTCAATCACCTGATTTTTTTCTAACTGACGAAGTTGTGCAGAAATGACTTTGCTTTCGAGTCGAACTTTTTCTGTCAACTCTTTCACACTTATTGCTTCCCAGTTTCTTGCAACTGCATCGACAATTTTTTGCTGTTGCTTTGGCAAATCATCCATTCGGTGTTTATATAATGGTGTTACTGCATCAAGAACTCTTTCCAAATCACGAACACTTCCTTCATGCTCATAATCAACAAAAATGGTAAACATTAATGCAATCGTGCGAGGCACACCGCCTGTCAATATCCTAAGCGTTTCTATTCTCCCGGGTGTTTCTTTTATTATCTTTTGTATTTTTTCTTTTTCGTTGTGCACCTCTCCCAGCTTTAAAAGCAATTCCTCTGTTTCTTCTTTATTTAAGCCATCCAATCTGACTACTTTAAAAAATTCAAATAGGGGCTGCTTATAATCAAGAATGCTTTCCAGATAAAATGAAGAACCAGCAATCAATCGCAAATCATTTTTTGTTTGCAAAATTTCTCTCAATCTCCTCACCTCTTTATCTTCTAACTTTTTCAGTAAGTCACCGATGTTATCAACCAGCAGTACAATCTTCTTTTTATGCTTCACTAAAAATTTTTCCAGTATCTCATAACAAGCTTCTTCGAAATTTTTTTTGGTAATGTGCTTTTCCATTTCTTCACTTATCCCTTTAAAGCCGTGATAATCTTCTAGAACATGAGCAACGTTTTCCCAAAGATTTGCCAGCTCACTTACATTGTATTGCTCTTCACTAAAGATTACAGGTATCAGCCATTTGTTCAACTTTGTGTCGTCTTCAATTGCATAACGTATTCTGTGCAACAATGTAGTTTTACCGGCACCACGCTGACCAACGAGCAGGTAATGTTGCTCGGGAGTTTTCATTTTAGATGTCTTGATATCATGCATGATATCATCAAACACTTTGGTGCGCACTACAAACTCTGCTATCAATTGCTCCTTCCCTTTTCTGTCTGGGTTATATAAAAAGTTTGCCATAATCAATTTTTAACAAATGAATTTTTGCCACCACATTTTTACAATAGGTGAATTGAATCGATAATTGTTTTTGTCCCCAACATTATTTATATATCCATCGTACACGAGAATGTTGATTATATTTTTATAGCTTTCCTGCAAGTGAAATTCAACACTCAGATTAAAAATTACTGATGTATCAATAGTTCCGTCATTAGCTATAGCACATAACAGCTTTCTGGAAAACTCGAACTCAGCTCCTTTGAAGTGTTGTTTTAATCTGCTGAAATAATGTTCAAAATGATTGTGATTTCTGTCTTCGATAATCTTATCAAAGGAAGCATCAATGATGGTTTTATTTATCTGCTGACCTCGCTCTGTTAATCCTATTATCTCGAGCACAGATAGCTGTATATGAAATGGTATCAGCCATTCAATTTTTTGCAATAAGTAATTATTTGCTTCTTTATCAATTCTCAAGCCTTTTGTTGCCAATAACTCATCTACAAATTCTTTTGCTTCTTCTTTGCTTAACGGCTCAACCTCCAATGAATTCAAGTCGTTAACAAATGCCGATGAATCAATCGCCGATACTGTATGATTTAGACCAATCGAACCAGTTATGATAAACCTAACCTTCTGGTTGATATGGTGGTTAAGCCTTAACTCTCTATTTGATTTAAGAAATTGCCTTGCCTCAATAGTTCCGCCTTCATTTATCTCGACTATGTTTTGAATTGTTTGTGGGAATTCATCCATTAAAATCACTAATTGCTTGTTCTCGTCCAATATCAAATCTGAAAGCAAATTTTCAACATCACTCAAATAATTGGCATCAGCCTCTTCTTCAGCAAAATCAAGCCCATTCCCCATTATCTTGATGCTTTTTATCTTTTTTAAAAACTTACCACCGTCTTCAAATAATTTTTTAAGCTTTTTGGAATTTTTTATCTCATCAACCTTCATTAATTCTTTTAATAGCTTCTGATAAAAATCTTGCTCATTATTTATAGCTTCCGAATCGAGATAGACGTAGACATAATTCCCAACCATATTATCCATAAGATAAAAAAGAATAGAAGTCTTACCGATTCTTCGTGGAGCAGCAATCTGGAGATTATTACCATCATTCAACCTATCAAGAATTTTTTTGATTTCTCTGTCTCGCCTAAAAAAGCTATCTCCCCTCGCTGGTGTACCAATCACATTTTTCATGACAAATTATTTATTGTCAAAAATAATGACAAAAATAAAATTGTCAAAATATTTGACAATAAATTTTTTGTTAAGAAGAATTTAAGGTGATTTATTGCAACGGGAATAAATGCGCAACTACCGAAACCACCAGAAAAACATATATGAAAACAAGCGTCAATGAAGAAATCATATAAATTAAAAACCGGATGACAGAAGTTTGTGGCTGCAGTTTCTTTTTCAAAATTTTATTAATTAAAAAAGCAGGCAGCAGTGAAGCAATAATTATTAGCAGGATTATGAATGAATGCCCTTTCATGCAGAAGTTTTAAAATCAGTTCATCACCATTTCTCTCGCATTCTCGAGTGCGGCAGCGGTTGGCTTTTCTCCGCTCAGCATTTTTGCAATTGCAGTAATGCGTTCATCTTGTGCAAGCAAACGAAGATTTGTTTTTACCGCATCATTTTTTATTTCTTTATACACAAAATAATGTGCATCGGCTTTGCCTGCAATTTGTGGTTGATGTGTAATGCAGATTATCTGTCTTTGCTGTGATAAATTTTTCAAGATAATCCCAACCTGCTTCGCTGCTTCACCTGAAATGCCGGTATCAATTTCATCGAATATCAAAGTGGCAAGGTCAATAGATTGAGCAACAAGTGATTTTATACAAAGCATCAATCGGCTCAATTCCCCGCCGGACGCGACTTTCCTGATTGGTTCAAAGCGATTGCTTTTATTGGCATCGAACAAAAATTCAATTGAATCAAGCCCAAACAAATTCAGTTCCGTTTGTTGTGATTGAGCTTTTAGTCTCGCATTGGGCATGCCAACCTGTGCTAATAATTTATTTACTTTTTCTTCGAGCGGGTTTAATTGCTGTTGCCGTCTTTTAGAAATTGTTTCAGCTTGCTTGCTCGCCTGCTGTAATAATCTTTCGGTTTCTTTTTCTTTTGCAAGAATGTTTTCATCAATATTCAGCACAGCTTGCAATTTTATTTCCAGGCTATTTTTTATTGCAAGCAGTTCGTTCGTGTTCTGCGCACCGTGTTTCTTCAACAATTTATATCCTGATGAAATTCGCTCGTTGATTTCTTCAATCCTTTTTGGGTCATAGTTCACGCTATCATTTATACTTTCAATTTCCGAAGCAATATCCTGCAGCTCGATTTGCGCAGATTGCAATCGCTTCAGCAATTCCGGCAAGCTCTGATGATACGATGAAAATGGCTGCAATTGATTAATAGACGATTTCAATTGCTGCACAATCGGCTGTTCTGAT
>DATGIX010000205.1:0-14918 GCA_035295505.1 Puia sp.
AAGAATCTTATTACGACCTGCCGCTTAAATCAGAACAAACCGCAACATTATATGAACACTGTGTTCGGGCAATAAAATTCTGTTTGCGTTTTGGTGAACATGGTTTGCCTTTGATTGGCTCAGGCGATTGGAATGATGGAATGGATAAAGTAGGAATTCATGGAAAAGGCGAAAGTGTGTGGCTTGCATTTTTCTTATATGATGTACTGACAAAATTTGAAAACATCTCACAAATCCAGCATGATAATGGTTTTGTGACAACCTGCAAAACTGAAGCGGAAAAATTAGGAAAGAACATTGAACAAAATGCGTGGGATGGCGAATGGTATATGCGTGCATTTTTTGATGACGGCACTCCGCTTGGTTCACACGTGAATGATGAATGCAGCATCGATTCTATTTCTCAAAGCTGGTCTGTTCTTTCAGGTGCAGGTAATACCGCCCGCTCAAAAATTGCGATGGAATCAGCTTATAAGAATTTAGTAAGAAAAGATATTTCCATCATTCAATTATTAAATCCGCCATTTGATAAATCCAACCTGAACCCCGGTTATATCAAAGGATATTTAGCAGGTGTTCGGGAAAACGGGGGACAGTATACGCATTCTGCCATCTGGCTCGTGATGGCATTTGCAAAATTACAGAGCAACAAAAAAGTTTGGGAATTGTTATCGATGATTAATCCGGTTAATCATGCGAAGAATTTAGAAGACGCGGAAAAATATAAAGCAGAGCCTTATGTGATGGCTGCAGATATTTATGCATCACCGCAACATGTAGGTCGTGGCGGATGGACATGGTATACCGGTTCTGCGGGTTGGATGTATCAGTTAATTATTGAATCTTTTTTGGGATTAAACCGCGAAGGAAATCTTTTGAAAATCGAACCTTGTATCCCTGTAGAATGGAAATCATTTACTATTCATTATCGTTTCGGAGAAACTGTTTATCACATTGCGATTTCGCAAAATGAAAATGATAAAACATCGATTATTGTTGATGGAAATATGCAAGCTGAAAATATCATTCTTTTGCTTGATGATAAAGCTGAGCATTTAGTCGAAGTCCAGATGCATATAAAAGAATCAACTCAAAAAATAATAAACGAGCAAGCGAGTTAAAAAATATCGCCTCTTAAAATTTTAAGAGGCGATTGGTAAGCACAACACACTAAAGAGAAAATTTAAAATGATGTTGTGATTTTTTCAGGCGATTATTTTGCGCCTTGTTGCAATTTGATTTCTCCTACGTCCGTAGATTGTCCATCACTCACTGTCACTCCTTCTTTTGCCATATTCTTGTATGGAGGCATCGCTTCAACAATTAATTTGTAAGTGCCTGGCTTTGCATCCATAATATTAAATGTGCCGCCGTCAACACTTGCTTTCAATGTGTCTGTGCCTGATATTGCCCACACTTTTGCTGCTCCGTTTGCTGGAGTAACTTTTCCTTTGATAGAACCAGTCTCGATTTTGCTAAATGCGAAAAGACCGATTGATGCGACAACACTTAGTGCTGCCAATTTTAAATTAATGGCTTTCATAAAAAATGAAATTTAAAAATTAAAAAATAATGATTGTTTCCTTATAACACTTTTTTCCTACAGCACTTTAGAGTGAAGTATTTATCATAAGCCAACAACTGTGCCACAACAGCAAGTGGTGTTGCTAAAATTTTCAACAAATTTTATAAATAAATTTTTTGAAATCAGTGAGGAAATATTTTTCATTTTTTGGGGAAGAAATTCTACAACATTATTGGAACGGATTTTCAATTATTCTGAAACTATTGTCTGTAAAGGGTTTCAGAAGAATTTATAGTGTTGCTTTTCTGGTGTCTAATTTGAAATGGTGATAAGCGATTTAATCAGATGAATCAATCGCAATTAGTTCCTGTGAATTTTATTGTAACTCTCATCTTTTCTGATTATTACTTAACTCTCAAAGAAGAATAAAAAATACAATGATGAATACAAACCATGATGCATCTTTTAAGTTTCCTTTTTATGCTAAGCTGATATTGCTTTTCATTGGCGGTGTTTTTTTAGTGTATGGGATGTATCAGGCACAGCAAATCATTGTTCCTTTTCTATATGCAACCATCATTGCTGTTCTTCTGAATCCGATCGTGAATTTTTTGGTAAGAAAAAAAATGAAGCGCATTATTGCCATTACAATAGCAGTCGTTGCAGCTATTCTTTTTACACTCGCTGTCATCTACCTGATTTCATCACAGTTGAAAATGTTCAAATCGACAGTGCCGCAGTTGGAAACAAAATTCACACAGTTGATTAATGACGGTGCGCAATGGGTTTCCGATAAATTTGATATTTCTCCAAAAAAAATGAATGAGTGGCTTCTCAAAACAAAAAGCAGCCTTCTTGCAAATGGAAATGCAGTCATCGGACAAACGCTTCTAACGATTACAGGAGTGCTCGTTGTAGTATTTCTAATCCCTGTTTATATTTTCATGATACTTTATTACAAACCGTTATTGCTCCAGTTTGTGAGAATGCTTTTCAACAATGAGCACAGAGAAAAAGTAGAAGAAGTTTTATATCAGACAAAAACAATCATTCAAAGCTATCTGAATGGTCTATTAATAGAAGCATTCATCATCGCATCGTTGAATTCTATTGCGCTATTGATACTTGGGATTGATTATGCGATTTTATTAGGCATCATCGGAGCATTGCTGAATGTAATTCCATTTATCGGCGGAATTATTTCTGTTGCACTTCCCATCATCATTGCATTGGCAACAAAAAATTCTGCGACTTACCCAATATTGGTTCTGGTATTGTATATGCTCATTCAGTTCTTCGACAATCATTACATCACCCCTAAAATTGTTGCATCAAAAGTGAAAGTGAATGCATTGATGGCTGTGATTGTAGTGCTGATAGGTAATGAGATTTGGGGAATCCCCGGCATGTTTCTGGCGATTCCTTTAACAGGAATATTGAAAGTGATATTTGAGCATATAGAACAATTAACAGCGTGGGCTTTTTTGTTAGGAGATACCATGCCGATCACAGGGAAATATCTTATCAATTTTCCGAAGAAGAGAGTCAGAAAAATCAAAGAACAAAACTGATATTGAACAAGGCAATATGTCAAAACAAAAGAATAATTAATCATCAGAAAATTTTTTTATGAAAAACAGAACAGGCATCATCACGTTATTTCTTGCATCATTTTTTTTGAGTTCCTGCGAGGTGATTGGTGGCATATTCAAAGCAGGAGTGTGGACAGGAATTTTAATTGTAGCAGCTATCATCGGCTTGATTATCTATTTCGTCACACGCTCAGGAAATAAATCATAACTGGAAAATTTTGTAAGATGGCATTAGCACAACAACAAATTCAAAAGACAGGATATTTTAAAAAAATATTTACTGACGCAGGTGATTTTATTTACTTCACGACAAGGTTTTTTAAAGAAGTTTTTAAACCACCATATCCTTTCAGAGAATTTATAAAACAAAGTTTTGAGATAGGATACAAATCGTTGCCGCTCGTCGGTCTCACAGCGTTTATTATCGGTCTTGTGCTTACCCTGCAATCGCGCCCTTCGCTTGTTGAATTTGGTGCGGAATCATTGTTGCCCGGGATGGTGTCAAATTCTATTATCAGAGAAATTGGTCCGGTGATTACTGCTGTGATTTGCGCCGGCAAGATCGGTTCTGCAATCGGTGCCGAGCTTGGCTCCATGCGTGTTACAGAGCAGATTGAAGCAATGGAAGTTTCTGCTATTAACCCTTACAAATATCTTGTTGTGACAAGAGTGCTTGCTACTACTTTCATGGTTCCGTTGTTGGTGATTTTCACTGATGCGATTGGACTGTATGGCGGTTACGTTGCAATGAACATTCACAGTAATATTAGCCTTCAGCGTTTTTTTACTGATGCAATGGCACGCATTCTTTTCTCAGATATTTTTCCGGCGCTCATCAAATCAATCTTCTTTGGTTTTTTTATCGGCATCATCGGTTGCTATAAGGGTTACAACGCAAAAGGCGGAACTGAGAGTGTGGGCAAAGCAGCAAATGCCGCAGTAGTAAGCGCTTCGTTGGCTGTGTTTATTGTTGATATGATTGCTGTACAAATAACTGATTTGTTATGAATGAAGAATTAGTAAATATTGATGAGAAAGAAACTGATGTTTTCACAGACGAGGCAATTGTTGAAATAAAAAACCTGCACAAATCATTTGAAAATTATGAAGTGCTGAAAGGAATTGATTTGACAGTACGTAAAGGCGAGAATGTGGTAGTGCTTGGTAAATCCGGCGCTGGAAAATCTGTTTTGATAAAATGTATCGTAGGTCTTCTGACTCCGGATGAAGGCGAAGTGTATGTGTTCGGAAGAAATGTTGCGGAGCTGAATTATAAAGAGCTGAATGAAATAAGAGTGAAAATTGGTTTCTTGTTTCAAAGTGCTGCATTGTATGATTCAATGACAGTCGGAGAAAATCTTGCATTTCCTTTGAAATATCATTTCAAAAAAATGCCGGCAGATGAACTTCAACAAACCATTGAAGAAGGGCTTGAAAGCGTTGGGCTGAAAGAATCGATGGATAAAATGTCTTCTGAATTATCCGGCGGCATGCGCAAAAGAATCGGGCTTGCAAGAACATTAATACTGAAACCGGATATTATGTTATATGATGAACCGACAACAGGTCTTGATACAGTTACTTCAAAAGAAATCAGTGAGCTGATATTAGAGATGCA
Organism: Puia sp.; assembly: GCA_035295505.1. Classification (GTDB taxonomy): domain Bacteria; phylum Bacteroidota; class Bacteroidia; order Chitinophagales; family Chitinophagaceae; genus Puia. Next base: position 4,736 of record DATGIX010000205.1, read on the forward strand.
GAAAAAAAATAAGATCTCTTCTATCATCATCACACACGATATGGCTTGCGCAAAAATTACGGCAGACAGAATTGTGATGTTGAAAGATGGGGCAATTGCAGCCGAAGGAACTTATGAAGAATTAGCAGCATCAAACGATGAATGGGTGAAATCATTTTTTATGTAAAGAATAAAATAATTAATCATGAAAAAGGAATCTGGTTTTAAATGGAAAGTGGGCATGTTTGTGATTGTGGCGTTAGTGCTTCTTTTATCAGCACTGTTTTTTATTGGCAAACAGAAAAATCTCTTTGGCTCTGTGTTCAGGGTTCAGTCGGTCTTCAATAATGTGAGCGGCTTGAAAATCGGCAGCAATGTTCGCTTTGGTGGCATCACCATCGGAACAGTTGAGGATATCCAATTGATGAATGATACTTCGGTAAAAGTGGTAATGGTGATTCAAAGCGATGTGAAAAAATTTATCAAAAAGGATGCGAACGCCAGCATTGCTTCTGATGGATTAATGGGCGACAGGGTAGTGGTGATTTCTCCGGGTACTTTCAGTCAATCGGAAATCCAGGAAGGGGGAACGCTTGTTTCAAGTGCGCCTGTGGAAATGGAGGCAATATTAGGAAGCCTGAAAATTTCTGCAGATCATGCGGCAGTTATCACCGGCGAACTTTCTCAACTGGCTTATAAAATCAATCATGGCAATGGAACGCTTTCAAAATTGATCGGCGATACTTCTCTTGCAAAAAACCTTTCTACTACGGTAAATAATCTTAAGAAAGGTTCTGAAGGACTGAATGAAAACATGGAAGCGGCTAAACATAATTTCTTATTAAAAGGATATTTTAAAAAGAAGAAAAAGGCAGAAGAAAAGAAAAAAGAGGAAGCACAAAAAAATCAGCAGCAGCAAAATGAAAAGCAATAGGCTTTTATAATCATATTGTCGGACGGAAAATGAATTTTATCAGCTAATTTTATAAATCAGTAATTATATTTAAACCTTCTCCTAACCCTGACAAAGCAAAACTATGTTTTAATGGCATTTAATTTCACAGGTAGAATACGGGCAGGATATCTGACAGCTTTTGTTTTGCTTCTCTTTTCTTATTCCCTCACGTTCTATACCACATGGCAACTATCAAAGCAAAATAGAACACTTAATCACACCAGCGACGTGATCAACAAGCTTGAGCTGTTGCATTCATCTATCAAAGATGTTACAATCGGGATACGTGGATATATTATCATGCACGACAGCAAATTTCTCGGGCCATATTATAGCGGAAAAAAAAATGTTGATTCGATTTATAAGCTCTTGGTGAAGCTTACTGCAGACAACGATTTGCAGCAAGAAAGGCTGAAGCAGCTGGACGGGCTGATTAAACGAAAATTTGCAATCGCAGAATCTTCTTTAAAAATGTTCAACGAAGAAGGAAATTTAGCGAACGACGCAATTGAAGAAGTGACTATCGTGAGCAAGAAAAACGCGGACTCTGTCAGGAATATTATTTTCCAGATGCAAAACAGGGAAAATGAATTGTACAAATTAAGAATCAGTGATGTAAGCTCTGCTTCATCAGCGATAAAAATCATCAACTTAACGTCTTTGATTGTAGCCATTTTGCTGGTCATTTATTCTGTCATCACTTTTAATGTGGAGAATAGAGCAAAGCAAGAAGCAGATAACAGAGCCACCGGTTATAGAAGGCAATTGGAAATGCGTGTGATAGAATTAAACAAATTGAATAAAGAACTTGAAGAACTGAAGAGCATGGAGAAATTGGCAATCACAGGAAGAATAGCAAGAGCCATAGCGCATGAAGTAAGAAATCCTTTAACAAATATTGGCCTTGCCGCGGAGCAGATAAAAACGCAGGTACCACAAGATGAAGAAACGGATAATCTGGTAGAGATGATCAACAGAAACAGCAATCGTATTAATCAGTTGATTACTGACTTGCTGAATTCTTCAAAGTTTGCTGAACTGAATTATGAAACGGTTTCGATAAATCAGGTGTTGGACGAAGCACTGGAGCTGGCGATGGATCGTGTTTTATTAAAGAAGATCAATGTGGAGAAAAGATACGCGAAGAAAATATGCAATGTTTCAGTTGATATAGAAAAAATAAAGATTGCATTTCTTAACATTATTGTGAATGCAATAGAAGCTATGCCTGATGAAAATGGGATTTTGATCTTAAGAACTGAAGAGCGAAATGGCAAATGTGTGATAACAATTTCAGATAATGGGGTTGGTATGGATAAAGAAACCATTTCAAAATTATTTGAACCTTACTTTACCAATAAGCCGAAAGGAAACGGGCTTGGGCTCACAAATACCCAAAATATTATTTTGAATCACAAAGGTGTGGTCGAAGTAAAAAGCGAGTTAGGGAAAGGATCTGCGTTCATCATTTCCCTAAACTTCGCATGAGTTTAAAACTAAACAAATAGTGTTTTCTATTTTCTTAATCAGCAGCTCTGCGAATCACTTTTAAGATAACTGCAATCAGTGCAATCACAAGAAGAAGATGGATCAGGCCACCCGCCTGATATCCAAAAAAGCCAATTGCCCAAATGATGACAAGCACCACCGCAACTAAGTATAACAGATTTCCCATAAAAAATATTTGAGTTTAAAAAAATGTGTTGATGCTATAAATGATTTAAATAGTATGCCAGAAAATATCAGACATGAAACCCGCTTCCAGTAAGAGATTTGGTATTCAAAAAATCATAATAGAGATATTATTAGCAATGTTCGGGGAAATTAATTCCTCAATCTGGGGAATTGATATTTTAAATCAGTTGAGGAGAGAATCAATCGTTTCGTTGATCAACGCTTTTGTGAATGGCTTGGAAATAAAAAAGTCTGCTCCTTTTTTCAATGCATTTTGTTTTTCCGAATAGGAATCATGGGCGGTGATCATGATCACTTTCACATCCGGATAATTTTCTTTCACATGAGAAATGAACTCCACTCCAAAGCCATCAGGCAAAAAATTGTCAAGAAATAAAATGGAAGGCTGTTCGATCTTCAACGCTTTTTCAGCATCTGATAATGTATTGACAGAAGAGGTCACTAATTTTTTTTGTTTTAGTATCCAACTGAGAAGGTTGCAGATGTCCACTTCATCATCTACGATTAATACTTTTTTTTCATTCATAATGGTTGACGACTTTCCGGGGTTACTTTGAATTCAACGGTTAGTATCAGAAATTCCACAATTATTAAGCCAGTATTCAAGAAAGCCTCCTTATGGCTTTAGCGTGGTTCTATGTAATTTTCTTATGGCACAATGTTAGCCTATATTATTACAGTAAGTTTATTTCTTAACCTCAAAAATATGAGTATGAAAAAGAATTTCGGATGGATTTTATTTGCAGGCATCGTTGCATTATCATCAGGATGTGCAGTTCATGGTGTAGTGACCGACAGGCCCGCTGATGTTTATTATGAAAGACCTGTTGCACCGGGCCCCGATTATATCTGGATAAGCGGAGATTGGGTTTGGACGGGCGGAAGATATTCATGGCGCGAAGGCAGGTGGGAGCACAGGCGTGAAGGGCGTGTCTGGCATGAAGGACAATGGAGACAGCATCCAAAAGGCGGGTGGAGATGGCAAAAAGGACATTGGTAAAAAATAATTCAATCAACAACAGCTCATTGTAACAAAACAATGAGCTGTTTTATTTTGTAACCTTGTTAATGTGCAGTTGAATCATGTTTTTGATTTTGCGGAGGAGAAGCAACATGATACGAGCTGTCATTTGCTTTCGACGAATCAGCCGAATGTATATCTATTGACTGTTTGTAAGATTCTTTTTTTGCGCCTGCTTGCAAAAAATGAACAGTAACTGGACTTAATATCGACACCAAAACACATAAAAGAAACCAATTCCTCTGTCCAAAACTTAAATTTTTATTGTCTGTATTTTCCATATAATATCTTTTAATGAAAAACGTGTTTCACATAGCAAGCCAACAACAATAATGCCTGTAAGCGATAAATCTTTTTCTTACTTATTGCTGTTTTATATTTGCCTTTTTTAGTGATTGACAAAATATATTATTGATGAATAATTTTCCCAAAGCATTTCTTTTTGACCTGAACGGTACGATGGTAGATGATATGGAATTTCATGTGAAAGCCTGGTATGGCATTTTGAACGATGACCTGAAAGCAAACATGAGCTGGGAAGAAGTCAGAAGCCACATGTATGGCAAAAACTCAGAATTGTTTAAAAGAGTTTTTGGAGATAATCATTTTACCGACGAAGAAATGAATCATTGGTCCATGGAAAAGGAGAAAAGATATCAGCAAAATTTTTTGCCGCATCTTAAATTGATAAAAGGGCTTGATGAATTTTTGAAGGAGGCAAAACTAAAACATATAAAAACAGCAATAGGTTCTGCCGCTATTCCTTTCAATATAAATTTTGTACTGGATAACCTGCATATCCATGATTATTTCGATGCCGTAGTGAGCGCAGATGATGTTGTTATCAGCAAACCACACCCTGAAACATATTTGAAAGCTGCCCATCTGCTTGGTGAAGTTCCTGAGGATTGCGTTGTGTTTGAAGACGCACCCAAAGGTGTGGAAGCTGCCGCAAATGCAGGCATGCCATCAGTGGTACTAACTACCATGCATAACCGTAATGAATTTGAAATGTATGATAATGTGATTGCCTTCGTGAAAGATTACACCGATCCGGTTTTAAAAAGTCTTTTTCAAAACTGATATTTCTTTATCAATAAATATTTTCTGCTGATTTTTTAGATACAGCTTGCTTTTTTTATTCGCATATTTGCCATATATTATTATATGATTCTGAGAAAAGGATTGCTGCTGTTCCTGCTGCTTACGCTGGCCACTTACCTGCCTGCACAGAATACGCTTTTTCAATTTTCAAGAATTGACATTGCACGTGGTCTGTCTAACAATGGTGTGAATTGTGTATTCAAAGACAGTAAAGGTTTTTTATGGTTTGGAACGCAATCTGGTCTCAATCGTTTTGACGGATATACTTTCAAAGTTTTCAGGAACGACCTCAACGATTCGACTTCCATCAGCGACAATTCAGTTATTAAAATCCTCGAAGGCCCTGATGATAAGCTTTGGGTTTATTTTCGGGTTGGCTTTAACATCTATGATCCGGTTACTGAAAGATTTGATCACAGGCCGCAGCTATTTCTTCAATCAATCAAAATTCCGGACTCAAGTATTGCCACAGTCAAAAAAGATGCGAGCGGAAATTTCTGGTTTTCTGACACGAAGACCGGATTATATAAATACAATCCTTCATCAAAACAAACTATTCATTTTTATCACGATGATAAAGATGATAAAACATTGCATTCTGACAATGTTACTTCAATTGCGGAAAGTGCCAGCGGCGGATGGTGGATTATTTATGGAGATGGTGTAATTGACAAAATGGATGAGAAGACAAATAAAATAACGTATAGAAATATAAACATCCAAAAACTCTATCCAAATACATTAACAGATTATCAGTTGTTTTCCGATAGTCAAAATGATTTATGGATTTATATTGCATCGAATAACCATGAAGGGATTTTTTATTACAACACAGCATCAGGGCAAATACAACATATTCACAAGGGCAATAACAAGAACGATCTTAACAATGACCTTGTCAATGGCATTGTTCAGGACAATAATGGATTGATCTGGATTGCGACTGACCATGGCGGTGTTAATCTTCTCAATAAGAATAATTTTTCGATACAGTATTTGCTGAACAGAGAAGATGATGACAAGAGCATCAGCCAAAACAGCCTTACTTCCATTTATAAAGATGAAGCAGGCATTGTTTGGATAGGCACTTTTAAAAAAGGGATCAGCTACTATCACAACGACATTATTAAATTCCCTTTATATAGGAAGCAGCTTTTAAATCCTTCAAGCCTCAGCTACAATGATGTGAACAAATTTGCAGAGGATGCAAAAGGCAATTTGTGGATTGGCGCTAACGGTGGCGGGTTAATATATCTCAACAGAAAAACAGGAGAATTCAAACAATATGTTCATAATGCTGCTGATCCAAATAGTCTTTGCAATAATGTAATTGTGAGCTTGTGCATTGATCATGAACAGAAGTTATGGATCGGCACTTACTATGGAGGTCTTGATTGCTTTGACGGAAAAAATTTCAAACATTATAAGCACAACGATACTGACTCAACAACTATTGGCGATGACAGGGTCTGGGAAATTACAGAAGATGCAGAAAAAAGATTATGGATCGGGACTTTTGCGGCAGGTATGGATTTGTTTGACAGACAAAAACAGACATTCATTCATTATAAAGGTGGTGCACCCAATTCTGTTATTTCAAATTATATCACAGTGATTGTTGATGGAAAAGATAGCAACTTGTGGATCGGCACTTCTTATGGTTTTGATGTGATGAATAAAACCACAGGAAAGTTTACTCATTTTGGGCATGATGATAGTAAGCCAACAGCCACACTAAGCAATAATAATATATTATCTCTCATTCAGGATAGCCGCGGTTTTATTTGGGTAGGAACAAGAGATGGCTTAAATGTTTTTGATCCACTCACACAGAAATGTAAAATCTTCAGAGTACAGGATGGGTTGCCTGATAATGCAGTAACAACTATTCTTGAAGATAAAGATCACAATCTTTGGTTGGGAACTCCTAACGGATTATCGCATGCAATTGCCGCGCAGAACAAAAATACACGGGAGTTTTTTTTAACCTTCAAAAATTATGATGAGAACGATGGTTTGCAAGGAAAAGAATTTAATGAGAAAGCCGCATTCAAGCTCAGTAGTGGTGAGCTCATATTTGGAGGAGCGAACGGCTTTAATATTTTTAACCCTGCAAACATCAGGAATGATGACAAGCAGCCTTCCGTTATCTTGACCGGGCTTCAGCTATTCAATAATAATGTTGCTATCGGCGAAAAAATAAATGGTCATATTATATTGCCTCAATCTATAACTGCTGCCAAAGAAATTACTTTGAGGTATAACGAAAATGTATTTTCAATAGAATTTGCTTCTCTTGGGTTTCCTGTGAAAAACAAGATGAAGTATTCCTATATGCTTGAAGGCTTTGATAAAAAATGGCTGACAGCGGATGACAAAACACGCAAAGCAACTTTCACCAATCTCGATCCGGGAGATTATACTTTCAAAGTAAGAACATCGAAAGAAGATGGAAGCTGGAGCGATCAGGCTACCTCGATAGCAATAAAAATATTGCCTCCTTTCTGGAAAACTACTTTGGCATATATCATTTATGTTTTGCTTGCCATCAGTGCACTGATTTTAGGGCGAAGAGCAATATTGCAGAGAGCGAGAATGCGATTTGCTATAGAGCACGAACGAAAAGAAGCGCAGCGGCTGCATGAGCTGGATATGATGAAAATCCGGTTCTTTACAAACGTGAGCCACGAGTTCCGAACTCCACTGTCTCTCATTCTTTCGCCACTTGATAAAATCATCAGGCAATCAAGTGAAGCAGATCAAAAAAAACAATTTCAGTTAATACACCGCAATGCAAGAAGATTATTGAATCTGGTGAACCAGTTGCTTGATTTCAGAAAAATGGAAGTGCAGGAACTGAGGCTGCACGAAGCTCCTGGCGATATTGCAAAATTTATTAAAGACATATCATCTTCATTCACTGATCTCGCTGAAAAGAAAAACATACAGTTCGATTATGCTTCATCTGTCAATTCTTTCTACACAAAATTTGATCACGATAAGATTGAGCGCATTTTGTTCAACCTTTTGTCGAACGCTTTTAAATTCACTCCTGAAAACGGTTCTGTGATGATGGATGTGAGTGCTGAACAGATCAACGATGAAGAAATTTTACTCTGCATAAAAATAAAAGACACGGGCATTGGTATTCCGCCTGAAAAGAAAGAGAAAATATTTGAAAGATTTTTTCAGAATGAATTGCCCGGCACTATTGTTAATCTTGGAAGCGGCATTGGTCTTGCCATCACTAAAGAGTTTGTGAAGTTGCACAAAGGTACAATCAATGTTGAAAGCGAAGTCAATGTGGGCAGCACGTTTGCATTTTCATTGCCATTAAAGCAAATGATGCGAGAGGATTTCACATCTTCAAAAATTGACGAAGAACCGTATAGCGAAACCGTTGATGAATCAGTTGGAAAAGATTTGCCCAATGAAGCGCTTCAAAAAAACAGCGCAGGAAAAAATAAAAAGCCAATAGTTCTTTTAGTGGAGGACAATGAGGATTTCAGGTTTTACCTCAAAGATAATCTGCGGGAATATTTCAATATTGTTGAAGCGTCGAATGGAAAAGAAGGATGGCAAAAAGCGCTTTCAGTACATCCTGATCTGGTAGTGAGCGATATCAGCATGCCGCAAATGAACGGCATTGAACTTTGCAGGAAAATAAAATCAGATAGCCGCACATCTTTTGTTCCGGTTATTTTGCTAACAGCTATTACCGGTGAAGACCAGCAGCTCAAAGGACTGGAAACAGGCGCTAACGATTATATGGGCAAGCCTTTCAATTTTGAAATACTGCTCTCGAAGATTAGGAACCTGCTTGCTGAAAAAGAGAAAACAAAAAAAGCATATCAGAAACAGATTCAGGCAAACCCATCAAATATCGAGATGGATTCACCGGATGAAAAATTCATTAAGCAGGTACTTGAGGTCATTGAAAAAAATATGTCGAATGATGAATTTTCAGTAGAAGAAATGAGCCGCAGCTTATTCATCAGCCGTGTGGCGCTTTATAAAAAACTGCTGGCTATCACAGGAAAAACACCAGTAGAATATATACGCTCTATGCGCATGCAGAGAGCAGCCCAGCTTCTCGAAAAAAGTGATCTCACCATTGCTGAGATTGCCTACGAAGTTGGATTCAACAACCCGAAATATTTTTCACGCTATTTTAAAAAAGAGTTTGGCATGCTTCCTTCCGAATATCAAATTGAGAAGAAAAAGAAGCAGTTCGAAAATTCAAAGTAATAGGAGAAACGATTTTATGGATTGCTAATGCAATTTCTACCTGCTATTGTTGGTCCATAAGCCAGATTATTAATTCTTTCCATCGGGCATTGCATGCAATAATTCCAATCCAATAGATGCACGAGGCTTAAATCCTGTCCATGGTTTATCGTTAGATTTTTCATTTACATCAAGGTATTTTAAAAAATCTTTTTTCTTTAAATAAATACCTAAAAAGGCTGTAATAAAATGTTGGTTGATGTTATTGATACGCTGTTCTTTCCATGCAGGCTCAGAATAAAATGCGTATTCACCGGGCGAAACGCCGGGCTGCAATGTCTCAGGCGGCGGCGGATTTGGTGCAATATTGTGACGGCCGTTTTCATACGTGAGCAAATAACGGTTAGCATTAACCGCATTTTTAAAAATGGCCTTAATGCCTGATTCATACCCGCTCACATCATCCTGAGTTCCTGCAATGAAAAAGGTAGGAGTCTTCAATCCTTTTAAACCTTCTGCATCCCAAACGCCACGTTGCATGCCCCACGGAGCAAAAGCAACAACGGCTTTTATACGACTATCATAAGAAGATTTAAATTCAACGTTGTTTGAAATGCGCGTTTGCATTGCTTTACTTCCGCCTGTTAACATTGAAAAGAATGAGTCCAGCTTATTGCTGTAACCTGCACCTGCGGCGTTCAGCACACCGTAGCCGCCCATGGAGTAGCCAATCATTGCAGTATTATCTGCATCTGCAAGTCCTGCTAAAAAACTTTTGCTACCTGCTTTGCTCAGTTCTGCCATTTGATCAAGAACAAACAGTTCGTCTTTGGCACGATTGAGCAATGTGCTCTGAAAACCGGCTTTATCGAGGAATGTAGATTCCGTATGATCAATAGCAACTACCACATAACCTTTTGAAGCGAGATTTTCTGTCAGATAAGTCAGGATTAATCTGGAACCCGGATAACCATGCGACACGATAACTAACGGATATGGATATGCGGATATGTCAGGAGCGGCGTCGCGCAACGCACGCCCCATAAAAGTGAATGGGATAATCGGACGTGAAGAATCGCCGTTTAACCCCATCACCTGGTCATATTCAACTAACTCTTTTTTGTTCGCCGGAATAATTGCGGGATACCAAACCTCCACTTTCAAACTGCGATCATACAAAGGATCAACGCCCCTTTTTGATT
>DATGIX010000206.1:0-9809 GCA_035295505.1 Puia sp.
AGAAATGGTTTGATAGTATATTGCGCCAACAACTTCATCTCAATTGGCGTCCGTGTTTTGCTCTCGAGAGAATACCCGATGATAGGAAGGATGGAAGGGTTCATCCTTTCTACAGTGATCTGAATATCAGGAGGAAGATTACTTCTTACTTCATTGATTTTTGATTCGATTCGTTGCAGGCTGATATCAATATTTGCATTCCAATCCATGAATGCAGATATCTCGCAACTGCCACGACTTGTAGTACTGCGGATCATTTGCAGATCGGGAACTTTCTTCACTGCATTTTCCAGTTCTCGTGTAACGGTGATCATCATTTTCTTTACTGGCATCTGTCCTGCATCTGCAATGATTTTGATCTTCGGGAAAGTAATCTCGGGGAAGAGAGATGTTTGCATTTTACTGTATGCAAACAATCCCCCGAGAATGATGATGACGATAACAACTGTTACCGGGTTTTTATAGGAAGTAAAAAAATTGCGGTTATTCATGTACGTTATTTTTGAACAGCCACTTTCGCGGTGTCTGATAAACCATAATTGCCGGTAACCAGTATCTTGTCATCGGGTGAGAATTTTGGTGAAAGAATTTCAACGGATGCATTTGTTTCCATTCCTTTTTGTATCGGCACTTTCACGGCAGTTGTACTATCAATCAGTTTCATGATCCAGAACTGGCTTTGGGTTTCATCAGTGAGCACAGCCGATTTAGGAACAGAAACCGTATTCATTTTTGCCTTCTTTATCAAATTCACTTTTGCAATCAGGTTTTCAGGAATTTGTTTATCGGTATTTACTTTAATAACATAATTCTGTGTTTGCGAAACCGCATCAACTGTTGGTAATGCAGCATCTATATATCCGTTCAAAATACTTCCGTCCGGAAGTTTTAACTGAACATTTTTATTATTGGGCAAATAAGGTTTCAGCTCATAAGGCAAGTCGAGCAGGAACACAAAACTTTTGGTATCAGTAATAACAGCGAGTTGTTCATTATCCTGTACATAATCACCAGCCTGGTAAGTAAGTTGTGTAATATATCCGCTTCCCGGAGATTTGATATGAATGACACCTTCAAAATGCAATGATGTATCCAGCGATGTTATTGTATTTCCAAGGCTTTGTGCTTCTTTTGTTTTAATGATGAATAGTTCCTGTCCTTTGCTTACATATTTTCCCAGTTGTGCATTTACTAATTGCAGGTATCCATTGGCGTTAGCTTTCACGTACGTTTTTAATAAGAAGGAAGAAACAGCATTTATTTCAACAGTTTCGTCCATTGCGCCTGATTGAATATGAGCAATTGTAACCGGAGTTCCTTCAACAGTTGAATCTGCTTCTTTTATTGCAGCTTCTTTTTCTGCAGGTTTTGACTGGCATGAAGCAAGCGTCGCAATCAAAACTGCAATCAGTATTTCTTTTATAAGAAGTTTTTGTTTCATTTTCTATTCCAATAATTCAGTTGGTTGATGATTTGCAATTTGTTGACTGTATTCTGCGTGATCGTATTTCTTGCAGTGAGATAATTTCCAATAGCAATAATATAATCTGCAATTTTTGCATCGCCGGTTTCTAATAATTTTCTATTGGCATCAATTAATCCCTGTGTAAATTTTAATTGATTCGTAGTTTGGTCGATGAGTTGTTGGGTTGATTGTAACTGTTGAACTAATTGTGCTATCTGCTGATTGTATTGCGTTTTATAAAAATCCCGATAATTCTGGCGGGTTAATTCTGCAATAGCAATTTTATCGTGTTGCATTTTCTTTTGGTGTCCATCATAAATAGGAACAGCAACATTTACACCGAAGCTGGTACCAAAATTTTTATAAGGCAAATACATCAATGATGAAACATAACCTGCATCTGCATACAGGCTAACTTTGGGTTTATAGCTGTAATCAATTTGCGCATCGCTGTTGCGGAGTTTTAAACTGTCCACTTCAAACTGGTGATAAAAAACAGTATTCTCCAAACCAGGAACAGTAACGGAATCCAAAGATGGTGCGGAAAGAATAATGAAGGATGTATCAATTACTCCGCTTAAATAATTCAGCGATGCAAATTCATTCTGATATTGAAGATGAATCTGGTTGATCATTACTTCCTGCTGTTGAACAGTTACCAAAAAAGTGAGATAGTCTGTTTGGCGATATACTCCGCGTTCAGTCAGTTGTTTTAAAATTGATTCTTCTTTTTTCAGCAGATCGAGCATTTCATTATTATAACTGAATTGCTGCGAAATTCCGTAAGCGGTTATATATTGATTAGTGATCGTTTTTTTCAAATCCTGCTCACTGATTCTTCCAGAAACATTCAATCCTTCATTTTGTAAACGGATTGCCTCATACTGATTTTGCAGATTTTGTTTGCTTACTAATTTTTGTGTTACGCCAACCAGTTCACTCACATTTGCGCCGTTAGTAATTGCATTATCATAACCCCAGCCATTAATAACCGGCGAATAAGAATTAAGGCTATTGCCTGCAACTTGTGGTTTATAAGAAGCCCTGATTCTTAAGCTGTCAATTAAATTGGAGCGTGACTGGTTATTATAATCTTTCAATAAAGGGCTGTTATGCAATGCTTCATTCACATAATAATCCAATGATTTATCCTGTGCCGATATTCGGCTACACGTTAACGTTATTATTAAGAAAGAGAAAAAAAGCTTCATATTCGTTGGCGGACATAGAGATCCAGCCTACAAATAAATGGAAGGATTCTGAAGGAAAACTGAAGTATGTACCACGATTTTATCCTTATTTGACTGATTCTTCTGATTATTAATATTCAAATCAGGAAAATCAAAAAAATCGGGATAAAATCGTGGTTCTGACAATTGCCGAATAGAGTTTCAATCGTTGAAGTGTGCGACGCAATCCGCCTCGGCGGGCTTAATAGTAGTAACGAAGCCCATTACATAAAAAATAAAAAATAAAAACTTCAACTTATATTTCTATATTTTTTTTCCGGTAGTTGTCATTATCATCACCATGTTCACCGGTATTTCCTGGCCTTGTGCAGCCACCTTCATATTCATTTTCATATTGAGTTTGCCATTTAAAGGAATACCGGTCGGGATATCATAATTCATATCACCGGTCATTGTCCCATTTACATCTTTGGCACCACTCGCACTACTATCCGCACCAGAGCTTAATTTAGAAGAAACTTTTATGTTCGCAGTATTTCCTGTAACCGAATTAAGGGTATAAGTGTTTTCATATTTAACCGGCAGTCCATTTGAAGCAATATTCATGGTTCTCACCCACGTGTCGCCAGGTTTAATCGGCTTGTCGGGATAAATCGCGAATGATTGCTCAATGTTTTGTTTGAAGCTGGATTCATCAAAAGATTTGCCCATGCCTTGCATGATTGCTTCAGCGTTGGGCACATTTAAATTGCTAATCATCCGTTCCATCATTTCCTTCATACCGTATACATTTCCAACATGACCTTTTTCATCCATGGTAAAAGTGAACTGGCCGCCTTTCATAGCACCGAAGATTTTTGACATCATTCCACCCGGGCCTGCTGTATCTGATACAGGATTATCCGTATCAAATTTCATGCTTTTGCCTCCTGCATTAATATCCATATTTATTCTATTAATCGTAGAGGTTATTGTTTTCCATTCGTTGCTATCTTTCTCTGCTTCAAAAATATATCCGATGCCAAATTTGTTATCTATGTTCATAGTTTGCCCCATCACGCTTTCAATCATATTCATATCCATGTTCAGGTAATAATCAAACTTCTGGCCTTTTTTGAGGTTAAATTTTAGTATGATTGTATTTCCATTGTTAGGCGAGCTGGCGCCGCATGCAATTAATAAAGCAAAAGAAATAAAGGCAATGGCTGTAAGGAATTTATTATTCATAGTAAATGTTTTTTGGTAGCACAATGTAAATGGATTATTTGGATTCTTAATAAACTTTTGAAAAAGCCGGTAGTGCCATCAAAGAAACCACTGCACCAAAGTATATATAGACATTAGCCTTTATTCAGTTTAAAGCCCACTTCTTATCTTTGCAACATGGAGCAACTGTTACAACAAATTGAGGCGTACAAACAGGAAATTGCAGCAATCGTTCCGAATGGTGCGGATTCGCTGGAAGCATATCGTATAAAATTTCTCGGCACAAAAGGAATTGTAAAAAATCTTTTTGGCGAAATGCGTAATGTGCCGAATGATCAGAAAAAAGAATTCGGACAAATATTAAATGAGTTCAAACAATTTGCTGAAGCGAAATACGAAGAGTGGAAGCAGTCATCAGTCGGCAGTCATCAGTCGGCAGAAAGCAGCATTGACTTAACGCTTCCCGGGGATGCGTTGCCGTTAGGAACGCGTCATCCCATTAGTTTAGTAAGAAATGAGATCGTCCACATTTTCGGAAGGCTTGGTTTTTCGGTTGCAGAAGGACCGGAAATTGAAGACGACTGGCATAATTTCACAGCGCTTAATCTTCCCGAAAATCATCCGGCGCGTGATATGCAGGATACATTTTATGTCAATCAAAATCCGGATTGGTTATTGCGCACACACACCAGCAACGTGCAAGCGCGTGTGATGGAAAAAGAAAAACCTCCTATAAGAATTATTTGCCCGGGTCGTGTTTATAGAAATGAAACTATTAGTGCGAGAGCGCATTGCTTTTTTCATCAGACAGAAGGTTTGTATGTGGATGAAAATGTTTCGTTCGCCGACCTCAAGCAAACACTTTATTTTTTCGTGCAGGAAATGTTTGGCAAGGATGTGAAGATACGCTTCCGGCCTTCGTATTTTCCATTCACCGAGCCAAGCGCTGAAATGGATATCACTTGTCGTATTTGCGGCGGCGTTGGTTGTAATGTTTGCAAACACACCGGCTGGGTTGAAATTTTAGGAAGCGGAATGGTGCATCCGAAAATGCTCGACAACTTTGGCATCGATAGTAATAAATATACAGGCTTTGCATTCGGCATGGGCATCGAAAGAATTTGTCAGCTCAAATATCGCATCAACGATTTGCGTTTATATTCGCAAAATGATGTGCGGTTTTTGAAGCAGTTTACTTCAGCGGTGTGATTTATCAGCATTATTTATCAGTTTCTTTATAAATTAATTTTCCGTTTTGCCGAACAAATGATACCGGGATTTTAGGATTATTAATATCTTTTCTTCCATCATCGAACCATTTTTTCTCCCATTTATCAAAGAAAGGCTTTAACTGTTTTGGAGTTATTTTATAGATTTCTATTAATTCAATTCCTTCATAAATTGCGAAAATCCAATCTACCTTGCTGTACTTTTTAATAATAACCGGATTCATATGGTGATGAGTGGAAAAACTTTTGGTAAGCTTGATATTAATTGATTTAAGCTCATATTCATTGCCCTTTTCATCGATTGCATCATTTCCTTCTCTGCCAGGTAATATTTTTAAGTTAGTGAGCAATAATATTTGCAAAAGCTTGCCGCCATTATCTTGAAAAATATCATGAATGCCATGCTCTAAAGCTAATTCCTGATAAAGCCTGATAAAAGGGATTAATTCTTCTATGCGTTGGGCAGCGGTGAGCTTGGTTAATTGTTTTGAGCTATTAGCAATTGTACCTTCTTCTTGTAATAAATCCAACATGGTAATTTCCAAAGCATCTGCTATACTTTGTAATTTCGCTACCGTAATATTGTATTTTGCATTTTCAATATACCCAATATAAGTTCTATCTATCTCTGCTAAGTAAGCCAATTCATCTTGCGATAGGTCTTTTTGTTTTCTGAATTTTAAAATATTCTGCCCAATTGTTTTGAGCAATTTATTATTGGAAGGCATATTAAATAATATAATGCAAGATGGTTAATCACTAAAAACTTATCCACCGAGTATATTCGGAGTTTTTAAAATCCTATATTTGCTTCACTAAGTAAATATGATGATAGATTACAAGCCTTCCTACTTTACTCAGAATGGAGCTGCTTATGTTGGCGACTCAATAAAACTTTTAAATGCACTGCCCGATAACACAATTAATTTAGTAATTACCAGTCCGCCATTTGCTTTGCTTCGCGAAAAGGAATATGGAAATAAAAGTCAAGATGAGTATTTAGAATGGCTTTCGGAATTTGCAAGAATTGTTTTTCGGAAGTTAAAAGATAATGGAAGTTTCGTACTTGATGTTGGTGGAGCTTATCAAAAAGGTATTCCAGTCAGAAGTCTCTACAATTTTAAAATTCCAATCATTTTTTGCGAACAAATTGGATTTTATTTGGCTGAAGATTTTTATTGGTTCAACCCTTCGAAACTTCCAAGCCCTATTGAATGGGTGAACAAAAAAAAAATCAGGGCAAAAGATTCTGTAAATAATGTTTGGTGGTTTTCCAAAACGCCGCATCCAAAAGCCGATGTATCAAAAGTATTAACTCCATATAGCGAACGAATGCAAAAACTTTTGGAAAGCCCTGAAAAATACTATACTCCAAAAATGCGACCTTCAGGACATGATATTGGAAGTAGTTTTAGTGCTGATAATGGAGGGGCTATTCCATCCAATCTGTTGCAAATCCCTAATTCGGAATCAAATTCAAATTACTTAGCAGCATGCAAGAAATTGAATATAAAATCTCATCCGGCAAGATTTCCATCCAAATTGCCAGAATTCTTTATTAATTTTCTTACAGAGCCACAAGATTTAGTTATCGATATTTTCGCTGGCTCTAATACTACCGGATATGCAGCAGATATTTTAAAAAGGAAATGGCTTGCTTTTGATAATGTTATCGAATATGTCGCTGCTTCTGCATTTAGATTTATACCAAAAGATTTTAGCAGTCTCACATTAAACAAAATACACGAGCAGCTTTTAAGAGGTGATAGCCTTGATTTTGATAATATATTGTTAGAACAATTTCGAGTTGCTTAAATTATTTAGGAAATCTAAATCAAGTGATTAGAACCATTTGTATTTGCGGTTCAGGAACAATGGGAAGCGGTATTGCACAAGTGTCCGCGCAAAGTGGGTTCAATACTATATTATATGATGTGAGCAAAGAATTTATCGACAAAGCAAAATCAAAAATTGAAAAAGATCTTCAATCGCTTGTTGATAAAAAAAAGATCACTGAAACAGATAAAGAAATTATTTTAAACAGGTTTCATTTCACCGATACTATCAATGATTGCAAAGCAGATATCATCATCGAAGCGATCATTGAAAAAATAGAAGCGAAGGGAAATTTGTTCAACCAATTATCAGCAATCAATTCTTCGCAAACCATTTTCGCTACAAATACTTCCTCATTATCGGTTACAGAAATTGCAAAAACTGTTTCTAATCCTGAAAGAGTAATCGGCATGCATTTTTTCAATCCTGCACCTGTAATGAAACTTGTTGAAGTAGTAAACACGAATTACACGAATGAAAATACCACACGAATTGTTGTTGAATTAGCAAAGCAGTTTGGCAAAACGCCTGTACTTTGTAAAGATGCTCCTGGTTTTATTGTGAATCATGTTGCACGTCCTTATTATCTCGAAGCATTGCGATTGATTGAACAAGGCATCAGCGATTATGAAACGATTGATACGTTAATGGAGGCAAGTGGTTTTAAAATGGGACCGTTTCGTTTGATGGATTTAATTGGCAATGATATTAATTATGCAGTAAGCTGTTCTGTGTATGAAGCCATGAATAAACCTGAACGATTGAAACCTTCACCTATTCAAGAAGAACGAGTGAAGAAAAATGAACTGGGAAAGAAAACCGGGAAAGGATATTATATGTACGATGTACGATTTTAGATGTACGATTTCTTCCAAATTGCCGCAAGCCAAATTTCTTAAAAAGCTTTTCTGTTACATATTCATAAAAAAATTTAGCTCTTTGTATATTGTACATCGTAAATCTAAAATCGTACATAAAATTGTTCTTACATTTACCCCACTTAAATAATGTCGATGATTTGCAATTGCAGAAATCGTACATCGTACATCTAAAATCGTAAATCCAAAATGGTTTTTGTAACTGGTGGCACAGGTTTTCTCGGTTCTTATATCATTAAAGAATTGGTTGAAAAAAACTATGCTGTTCGTGCTATCCGCCGGAGCAAAAAAATTCCTTTTTATATCTCACCTGAAATTTTGAATAAAGTCGAATGGATTGATGGAGACGTTCTTGATGTCGTTACACTCGAAGAAGCGATGACCGGAGCCGATGCTGTGATTCATGCCGCGGCAAAAGTTTCTTTTCAGCCCAAGGAAAGAAAAGAAATGTACAAAACAAATATTGAAGGAACAGCAAACGTAGTGAATACAGCACTTTCGCTCAATATCAAAAAAATGGTTCACGTAAGTTCCATTGCTGCATTGGGAAGAACGATGGAAGGTGAAAAAGTAGATGAAACAAAACAATGGAAAGACAGCAAGCATAATACAAATTATGCTATCAGCAAATATCATGGTGAAATGGAAACATGGCGTGCTATTGGGGAAGGATTGAATGCTGTGATTGTTAATCCAAGTACTGTTATCGGTTTCGGTGATTGGAATACTACAAGCTGTGCAATTTTTAAAACAGTATATGACCAGCTTCCCTGGTACACAAACGGCATCAATGGTTTTATTGATGTGGAAGATGCAGCAAAAGCAATTGGTCGATTGATGGAAAATGATATTACCAATGAACGATTTATTTTGAGTGGTGAAACATCTTCATTCCGCGAAGTTTTTAATTTGATTGCTGATGAATTTGGAAAAAGGCATCCAACCATGGAAGCGACTCCGTTTTTAGCTGCTATCGCATGGCGGATAGAAAAAATAAAATCAATGTTCACTGGCAAGCCTTCTATATTAACCAAAGAAAGCGCCATGCTTGCGATGACAAAAACTTATTTTGACAACAGCAAAATTTTAAAAGCGCTTCCTGATTTTTCATTCACGCCTCTGCAACAAACCATAAAAAAAGCATGCGTTCATTATGCCGCAAATGCCAGCGCTAATTCTTGAAATCAATGTTGTTGGTAAGGCGACCAACAACGGCGTTTAGAATGAATAGTGACTGATGCAGATTGCCCAATAGAAAATCAAAAGTTGATCCGCCTGCGGCGCACGCAATGATGATTCATAGTAGCAATGCGGCTGACAACACTAATATTTCTCTATTAACATGGGAGCAATATGTTAAATGAACGTTATACCAAGGTTGGCAAAATACTTGCTTATATACTTACTGTTTTATTTGAGCGTTAATAACTTATTCCTTAAAACATATTCATGAAACAGCTTTTCATCATCATTTCAACTTTATTATTTTCTTCAGCGGTTTTTTCGCAGGACAAAACTTTTCCTGTGTCAGGACAAATTATTGATGCTAAAACAAAACTTCCGATGCAAAATGCGTCCGTGTTTTGCCAGAATACAACAATTGGTACTATCACGAATGCCGAAGGAAAATTTTTTATGCGATTGAACAATGGTGGTTATGACTTGGTGATTTCATATACCGGATATGAGACCAAAAGCATGCGCATCAGCAATGGCAATTCCGGAAATGATTCTCTGGTTATTGAAATGAGCGAAAAAGATAAAAGTATGGAGCAGGTTGTGGTTGCAGGCAGCACTGAAGTTGCCGATGGCTGGAATAAATATGGTCAATTTTTTATTGACAATTTTATCGGCACCACTCCAAATGCCTCGCAATGTATGCTTGAAAATAAAGAGGTACTTCATTTTTATTTTTTTAAGAAAAGGAATAAGCTGAAAGTAAAATCTAAAGATGATTTAGTAGTTACTAATAATGCACTTGGTTATAAAATCAGGTATCAACTTG
>DATGIX010000207.1:0-9586 GCA_035295505.1 Puia sp.
AGGATTTTAGAATTAAAGAAATTTAAAAATCATATACCCAATAAATCAGAAATAAAATGGAGGTTCATCATCACCCAAACGTAGAAAAGAAAAATTTCAAAGAATATTTTTTAGAGTTCTTAATGATATTTCTTGCGGTAACGATGGGATTTATCGCGGAAAATATCAGAGAGCATTTTGTTGACAAATGGAAAGAAAAACATTATATCGAATCGTTGTATGAAGATTTAAAAAATGATACAGCAAGATTGAGTGTGCTGATAGATTATGACGACAAAAAAATAGCAGCACTAAGCAATATGTCAAATTGTTACGATACTGTTATGAAAAACGTCAAGGCAAGTTATTGCATGGCGGATATGGTAGATCAATCAAGGACTAACCGGAATTTCGATATCTCAGACAGAACACTTCGTCAACTTGCGAATGCCGGAGGTTTTCATGTGCTTGAACAAAGCGATGCAGACAGTATTATTGCATACGAAACGCTGTTCAGGAACTATCACAATTATGAATCAACTGCATTTCAGGAAGCGCAGGACAATGTCAGAAACACATTGAATCTGCTTGCAGATTTTCGGGCAAATAAAGAACTTCAAAGCTCCCCCTCGATAACCGGCGATACTGCAAAAGGTAAACTGGATATGCCTTTATTATTTTCAGACGACAAGGTATTGCTGAATAAATATTTCAATGAGTCATTGATTTATTTAAGGGTCCACAAAGGTCAAAGAGGTTTTTTAATCAGATTGAAAGCGAGAGCCGAAGGGCTTATCAAATATTATAAAGATAAACATCAACTGGACTGATATAATTGTAAATCACAAACTAAAAACTACAAACCCGAAACAGAAAATATGGAAGTGCATCATCATCCGCAATTGGAACATAAAGCAAAGCCCTGGAAAGAATATTTGTTGGAAGGATTAATGATTTTTGTGGCTGTCACGCTTGGTTTTTTTGCTGAGAACCTGCGAGAGAATATCAGTGATTCACATCGCGAAAATGAATTTGCGAAGGAACTGTATGCAGAACTGAAAGATGATTCTGTTGCGGCAGCCGTTAAATTGGCCAGCCGCCTGGAAAAAGAAAAAGAGATGGATTACCTGAGCAATTTTTTTAAAGACAGCTCATTGACTAATCTGCCCAAAAGAGTTTATCCTGCATATACGATCAGCTTTTATCTCATTAATAATTATTCTTTCGAGCCAAAAGATGGCATCCTCAGCCAGCTCAGAAATTCCGGATCGCTGCGCTATTTTAAAAGTGTTGAATTGCAAAAATTGCTCGGCGATATCAGTGTCAATATTAATAATCTTCGTTACAGGAATGAACAGGAGTATCAGTTTTTTGCCAGCCCCATCAAGCCATTCCTGCTTAAATATTATGACTGGAGCTGGCTCGACAAATTACGGACTAAAGATACTGTCGGAATTATTGTCGATGTGATCAAACGATACGCTCAGAGCAATCGTTTTTTGGAAGGCAAAATTTTGAACCTTTCTTCTTTTGATCGCGGAGAAGCGTCGAACATGATTTTATTTTACAAGCAAATGCTTGTTTCAACACGCAGCCTTCAATTGAGCAATTACATTATCACCAACCATAAAATTTTGCAGTTGCTGAGGGATGATTATTCTTTGGAGTAATGAAAGAGGTGGTGAGTGGTGAGTTGTGAATGGTCAATGGTGAATAGAAGAGACTGAAAATCGGGAAGTCTATAGTCTGAGACAATTCTTGCCTATGAAACAGCTAATATAAAATCGTCAGCATCGAATAAGGAACTGTAAACTGCCAACTCAAAACTGTAAACTAAATTATGGAAGTCCATCATCACCCACACGTAGAAAAGAAAAATTTCAAAGAATATTTTCTGGAATTTATCATGATATTCCTTGCAGTTACTATGGGCTTTATTGCTGAGAATATACGTGAATCGATCAGTGACGGTTCAAAAGAAAAAGAATATGTTGCCAGCATAAAAAAAGATCTGGCAGATGATACAACCGCTTTAAATATCTGGATACCTAATCTTTTTAAAAGGGTGAATGATTTCGATTCACTCATTTCACTTTTGCAGGTGCAGGGCACAAACCCATTTGGAAGCGACATGTATTATTACGCCAGGCTTTCTACAAGATCTCGCGTGTTTAGCGCCAACAACAACACTATAACCGAGCTTAAAAATTCAGGCAACTTCAGGCTTATCACTAATAAAAAAGTTATAGATCAACTAATCAATTTTCAAAAAGTAATAGATAGTTATATCAACCTCAGCAACATTGATAACAAGGAATCAGAAATGCTTTATCCTTTGCTCGGAAGTCTTTTCGATGCCTCCATATTCAACAAAATGATTAAGCCAGATGCTAAGGGAAATGTTTTTACTGTGGATTCAGTTACGGCAAACCTTGCATTGGAGAACCTTCTGAAACCTGCAGGCAATCCTCAACTTCGAAATCATAATGAAAATGATATTAACCAATTGATATTTTATCTCCATGAACGAAAGTCAAGTTTTGTTGGCGAGATACGGTTGCTTTCTTTTCAAAAACAAACTGCCGCTGAGCTTATTCAAACTATCAACAATGAATATCATATCAGAGAAGAATGAAGAACTAGAAATTTAAAAGTTATACTTTAAAATATGGAAGTACATCATCACCCGCACGTAGAAAAGAAAAATTTCAAAGAATATTTTTTGGAATTCTTAATGATATTTCTTGCTGTAACCATGGGATTTTTTGCGGAAAGCCTTCGCGAGCATATCAATGACGATAGCAAAGAGAAAGAATATATTCATTCATTGATTGCAGATCTTAAAAGCGATCAGCAGGTTATTGCCCAGCATATTTTGGAAGTGAAAGAGGGTATTTCAATGATGGATAGTTTAATTGCTATTTTAGATACGCCCGCATTGGTTGCCAATAATACTGGCAAGCTATATTATCTAGCAAGGCTTGCGCCCAGGTTAAAACCATTATCCACAAGTAGCAGAACTTTTGAGCAACTAAAAAACTCAGGTAATTTCAGGCTCATACAAAACATCAGCGTTTCCAATACGATTATGGAATATTACGAGAAATTTCCAATAGTGCATTTGCTGTCAACAATCAACGAATCTGAATTCACTGAATATAAAAAAATAGTCTCGAAGGTTTTCAATCCTGCAGTGATGGTAAGAATGGAAGATGTGACAACCGACGGTATAAAAAGAATTAGCAACAACCCTCCTTTGCGCACAAATGATTATGAATTATTTCAGGAGATGTCTGTGTATGCAGTGTATATGCACGGAACAAAAATAGGGACACTTACTGCTGATGAGGAAATAAGAAAGGCGGGAGCAGAACTGATTGAATATTTGCAAAAAGAATATCATTTAGAAAGTGAGTAGTGAGGTGAAAGGAAGTCCGCAAGTCGGAAAGTCAGAAAGAAATTTACGATGATAAAACAGTGTCGCTGAATCGGTGGATGCGAATGGAGAACCACAAACTATAAAACACCAAACTAAAAAATGGAAGTCCATCATCACCCACATGTAGAAAAGAAAAACTTCAAAGAATATTTTCTGGAGTTCCTGATGATATTCCTTGCAGTGACTCTTGGTTTTTTTGCCGAGAATTTACGGGAATATATTAATGATGAAGACCGGGTCAAGAATAATATAAAGTCTATGATCTCAGACCTAAAATCTGATTCTGCGATGTATAGCGAAGTAATAAAGCAAAATTTATATGCAGAAAGAATGATTGACACTTTGATAGATATGCTGAATGAACAAAGCTCACATACAGGCCATATTTATTTTCTTGCAAGAAACATTACTGCCATTATTGATAACCCAAGGCCAGATACAAGAACTTTTGATCAAATGAAAGCTGAAGGTTCATTCCATTTGATTAAAAATAAAAGCATACTGGATAGCATCACACGTTATTATCAGGCATCGAAATTTTTTGAAATGGGCAGCAATATTGAATTGCAAAAGTTATACGATGTTCATACAGCCAACAGTGAATTGTTCAATGGAGTAGTTTTAAAGAAAATTTTCAGTAACCAGTACATTAATTCAGAACAAAACGCATTGAAAGTGATTGAGCCGGGATATGACCCACCATTGATGAGCAAGGACCCGATTCTGATCAATAAAATAATTGTGCGTTACGGATACCTTGCGTCGGCACTAAAAGAAAATGACGGGGAAATTTCTGTAGAGACTGAACGTTACAAGCGTTTGATCAAATTGCTTGAGGATGAATACAATCTTTAATAAATAAAAAATGGAAGTCCACCACCACCCGCACGTAGAAAAGAAAAGTTTCAAAGAATATTTTCTGGAATTTTTAATGATATTTCTTGCAGTAACGATGGGTTTTTTTGCAGAAACAATCAGAGAAGGAATTTCAGAAGATTCTAAAGCAAAAGAATTGGCAGAAAGCCTTTACAAGGAAGTGTATGCTGATTCAATCAACATGCAGAATAAGTTAAGCATGCGATTGGAAAAAGAAGAACAAATGGGTTACTTCAGGAAATATATACTCGATAGCAACCTTATTGATCTGTCTGAAAAATTTTATCCGAGTTTTGCATGGACGGCAGTTCTGACAACCAGTATTATTTTTGAACCGAATGATGGGGAGCTAAATCAATTGCGGAACTCTGGAGCGCTTCGTTTTTTTAAAAGCACTTACCTTCAAAATTGCATAAGCCATATTAATGTTGCCATTTCAAATGTAAGGGATAGGAATGGGCAGGAGTATCGTTTTATTGAACAATTCGTAAGGCCTTTTGTGCTCAAATATTATGATTTTAAATGGATGGATAGTTATACAAAAAACGGAGAGCTTAGCCTTATAAAGGCGTTGTCTCAAGTTGATTTTCATTCTTCGGTCAAACCGGTTATAAAGAACATGCAGGATTTTAAAAGGGAGGATGCAGAGTCAATTGTTGCTTATTATTTACTAATCCTCCGTGCAACCAGACAGATACATTATCAGGCTTATACAGAAACGAACCATGAGTTGCTGGACGCATTGAGAAATGAATATGGTTTTAAAGTGAATGAAAAATGATCAATCTATAACTGACATATCAAACTCACATAATGGAAGTCCATCACCACCCGCACGTAGAAAAGAAAAGTTTCAAAGAATATTTTCTGGAATTTTTAATGATATTTCTTGCAGTAACAATGGGATTTTTTGCAGAGAATATCAGGGAGCATTTTGCAGATAAAGAAAAAGAACATGCTTACTTAGAATCATTTGTCAACGATTTAACGATCGATGAACAAAAACTGCCCCTACTGATTAAAGCAATAAATAAGCAACAAATATACGGGGCTGATACGGTTTCTGATTTGCTGAACCATGTTTCATTGAACAATCCTGCGAATGGCATTTATTATTTTTTGCAAAGGATGATCAGGCAGCAGGGGATTAAAATATTTGTTACAGACAGAACAATTGAACAAATTAAAAATGCCGGAGAAATGCGGCTGATCAGCAATAAACAGGTTTCCGACACCCTGATCGATTACTATAAGCAAATTGAATTTATCGCTTACCTGCAAAGCACATTGCTTGATATGAAAGCAAGATTGTGGGATGATATAAAGCCCATTTTAAAGGGGAATGATTTCAGAAAAATCTTTACTGAAACAGATGCCGTGATTAAAGCGAAAGAAGATCTCTATTTATTTTCTATAGATCCTGTTGCCATTAATAAAATATTGTTAGGTATTAACGGCGTGCGGGGGTTGAGTGTTTCGATCAGGGATATGATCGTGCAACAAGCAAAAGAAGCAGAGAATATAAAAAAGCTGATCAAAGAAAAATATGGCATAGGAGCGGAGCAGTAATATAAAACAAAAACTAATTTCGAATTAAAGACATCTAACATCATACATCAATCATCTTACATAATATGGAGGTTCATCATCACCCTGAATTACATCACAAATCAAAACCCTGGAAGGAATATTTTCTAGAATATATCATGATCGTGCTGGCTGTGACCACAGGTTTTTTTGCGGAAAGTTTTCGCGAGCATATCAGTGATAAATCGAAAGAAAAAGAATATCTCGTGTCTATGGTTACTGAGCTGAAATATGATACGTCTCAATACAATATTACGCTCAAAAAGATATTTTATCTGCGCCCTTTGTTAGACTCATTGTACAATAATATTCAGGATGCAGATAAGTTTGATTACATATTGATGGGCAAGTGGAATACTCCGATTAATGAAACACGGGTCGTTTATCTGCCAACCATGCCAACTATACAACAGCTAAAAAGTTCAGGCAACCTGAGGCTTATACAAAATAAAAAGATATTGACGAAAATAATGGAATATGAAAGCCTGATAGGAGGTGCTGTGAAAACAGAAGTGGAAAACATTAATGCTGCTACAGAAAAAATTTTTGCTTTTGAAGATGAAATATGCAATGAGGCCGAGTTTAATGAACGAACGAACACAAACATGCAAGACAGCGCCTCTCAATTCAATATGGAAAAGGGAGCCATTTACAATATGCACATCCTTATACGGGATCAGATAAAACTCAATCAGTTTGCCAACAGCTTTATCAATTATAAGTCCAGGAACTGGGGATATTATACACGCATTAACATGATAAAAGAGATGGCAACAGAATTAATAAAGCTCATTAATGATGAATATCATTTGGAGGCTAATAGCGATTAGAAAAATCAGTATAATATAAAATCTTAAATCAGAAATAAAAAATGGAAGTCCATCATCATCCACTGAAGTTCGGGCTTATTTATCCCACTTTCATCAGCCCAACCGAACGAACTATTCAGCAGCTTAAAAATGCAGGCGGTATGCGGCTGATAAGAAAAAAAGCCGCCGTTGACAGTATTATACAAAAAACTGACTGATCAGCAGTGTTGCTGGCATTGGTTTGCATTGCAGCATTACTAGTTCCGCTTCATTATCGGTTGGAAAATTGGGCAACAAAAAAATTAGTGGAGAAGAATAAACAAATAAGATTGGCTGTTGCCAAAAAAACAATTGAGCAATTAGAAAAAGGCGAATCAAAAAAAGTTGATTAATTTTCTATAACATTACAAACTAATGCCCCCAACCCGACAACTCGCTGCTATTATGTTCGCCGATATTATGGGCTTTACTGCCATGATGCAGGAAGATGAATCCCTTGCAATGCGGCTGCGCGAAAAATTAAAAACAAAAATTGAATCAGAGATTATTCTTCACAAAGGGAAAGTTATCAAATTCAGTGGCGATGGCGTGCTTTGCAGTTTCGACAGCGCAAGCGAATCTGTAAGGGCTGCTATTGCCGTTCAATTGAGCATGCAGGAAGATATCAAAGTTCCGCTTCGCATCGGCATTCATCAGGCCGATGTGATTTTTGAAGAAGCAGATGTGCATGGCGATGGCGTGAACATTGCTTCGAGGCTTGAATCGCTTGCCGTTCCGGGTAGCATTTTTATTTCAGCGAAAGTATATGACGATATCAAAAATCAAAAAGATATTCAGGCAACTTCCCTCGGAAAGTATGTATTGAAAAATGTAAAAGAGCCCGTTGAAATATTTGCTATCAGCAATGAAGGGCTTCAGGTGCCGCTTAAAAAAAAGCTCGAAGGAAAAGCTATAAAATATGTGGAGTATAGCAAGTCATCAAAAGGCTTGCTGATTAAATATACAAAGCTTGCGTTGGTTGTTTTGATATTAGGCATTGCAGCATTCTTCCTCATCAATCCATGGATGAAAAAACAAAATGCCCGGGCTGAATTAATTCCCGCTATACAAAAATTAGTGAATGATAATTTTCGCCCGCCCACTCAGGCTTTCGATTTAATCATGCAGGCAAAAAAATATATCCCTAATGATTCTGCATTGATTAAGTTGTTGCCGGTTGTTACAAAAGAAGTTTCGCTCGAAACAGAACCCGAAGGCGCAGAAGTTTTCTGGAAAGATTATAATAAGCCTGAATCGGAGTGGAGAAGCGCCGGTATAACCCCATTAAAAAATGTTCCTTTTCCGCGCAGTTATTTAAGATTGGAAATCAGAAAAAAAGGATATCAAACTATTGAATATGCTGCGCCGGGCCAATTTGCAGTGGTGAACCCTTATATCAATTTGCTAAAGCTCGACCCGATTGGCAGCTTGCCGGAAAACATGGTGAGGGTACCGAAAAGAAAAACAGGAATGAATATTATCGGTCTTGAAAAATATGGCCCGAAAGAAGTGGGTGAATTTTTGATTGACAAATATGAAGTGACAAATGCAAAGTTCAAATCTTTTATCGATGCAGGCGGATATACTAACAAAACATTTTGGAAATATCCGATTTATTCAAACGGCGGAGAAATTATTTCATTGGAATCTGCATTAGCTCTTTTCGTTGATAAAACCGGAAGGCCTGGCCCCGCAAATTGGGAAGCCGGCACTTACCCCGACGGTCAGGGAGATTTTCCGGTTACTGGCGTGTGTTGGTATGAGGCGGAGGCTTACGCAGCATTTGCAGGCAAACAATTGCCGACTGTTTTTCACTGGAGCGTTATCGCAGAAACATCGCGTACGGAATTTATAGTGCCGCTGAGCAATTTTAACGGCAAGGCATCAACGAAGGTCGGGTCTATGCCGGGGTATAACACTTTTGGAATTTATGATGTAGCCGGCAATGCACGCGAATGGTGCTATAATCAATCTGCTAATTTCAACCAGCGATATATTTTAGGCGGCGGATGGAACGATCCTTCTTATTCTTTTAATGATGGCTATACGCAAAATGCGATAGACAGAGGTCTCGCAAATGGTTTCCGTTGCATGAAAGAACTTCCGGGAGATACCAGCGCTGAACATTTTACCATTCCATTAATAACTGAGTTCAGAGATTATACTAAAGAGAAACCTGTTGATGATAAAACATTCGACATCATCCTCAGGCAGTATGCATATGACAAAACACCGTTGAATGCTCACGTTGATTCAATTATTCAAAACGAATCGTGGACATGCGAAAAAATTTCTTTTGATGCTGCATATAATAATGAACGAATGATTGCTTATTTGTATTTGCCTAAAACCGGCAAGCCTCCATTTCAGACTGTGCTTTTCTTTGGCGGTTCCGGAGATATTTTCTCAAAAAAATTTGATGTAACGAATGGCCTATGGGGAATTGATTTTTTGGTGAAAAGCGGAAGGGCTGTTGTTTGCCCGATTTATAAAGGCACAAACGAACGGCACGATGGCTTGAATTCTGATGAGCCTGATGAAAGTGTTTTATATAAAGACCATGTCATTATGTGGAGAAAAGATATCGGCAGAACGATTGATTATCTCGAAACGCGAAATGATATCGATGCAAAAAAAATCGGTTTTCTGGGCTGGAGCTGGGGCGGATTTCTCGGTGGCATTATGCCTGCTGTCGAAAAAAGGTTCAAAGCAGTGGTGCTGAATGTGGGTGGCATGGACATGGGCAAATCATTGCCTGAAGCCGATCAGATCAATTTTCTGCCGCGGGTAACTGAACCAATATTGATGTTGAATGGAGAGCATGATATGTTCTTCCCGGAAAAAACTTCGCAACAGC
>DATGIX010000208.1:0-9005 GCA_035295505.1 Puia sp.
AAAGGTGCATGCATCACTTTGGCTGCCATGCCAAAACCCGCAAGCCCTACTTTGAGTGGATGAATCATTTTAAACAGATAAATAGCTAATATAAAATAAAATAGCCACGCAAAACGTGGCTATTCACAATAACTTTTTGAAAATTTAAGCAACTGCTGTTTCTTCATATTTCCTCTTCGAAGCTTTTGTGAGAGGCTTCGCTTTCTGGAATCTTGAAGCAGTCCATACATGGTCGAGTGTTACTTCATCGACGTTTTCATACCCTGCCTGTGAAATGCATTTCCAATTGCAATCCCTGTTAAGAGTGGTCGCAATTTTTGAAGCAACTTTCGGATATGCTACCCAAAGTTTTGCATCATTCTGCATAGCAGGAGCAATTTCATTAATAATGTTCGTGAGCTGGGTCTCGTTCACTGCAAACACCAATGCAAAATCGATTTTCCTTGCGCGGAGCAGAGGAGTCATGTTTTTTGCGAATGTTAGCTTTGCGAATTGTTTTTCTATCGAAGAAGGGAGGCCTTGAATCAGTAAGTTCTTTTCATCTCTTAACTGAAGCTTTTCCAACAGGTTTTGTAACATTCTTTGTAATTTTTATTTAGAACAAGTAAAATGCAGGACTGTAGGGAGTTGCAAAGGTAAAAAAATCAATCATCATTATGACATTTTAAGCGAAAAATCTTGAAAACCTTTGCTGAATGCGGACTTTTACTGAAACAGGATTGAAAGGGTGGAAGATTAATGAAGAAAATTCCAGTTACTTATGCTGATTATCCCGCCTGCGGTTTTTTCTTCTGTCTCTGTGTTTTAAGATAGGCACTTTGCTCTCGCTGCCCCGCAAAAGGCGGCTGATGTTTTTTTGATGGGTAAGCATTACTAATAATGCCACCGCAATTGCAAAGCCGCGGTATAATGGTTCTTTTTCATTGAAAATAAAAAGAATCAAAATAGCGAATGCAATCCCTGCAAGAATAGAACTCAATGATACAAATCGGGTTAAATATAAAACTAAAAGAAAAATTCCAACACAACAGCCCGCAACTGCAGGCTGAATTGCCAGAATCATCCCGAACAAAGTTGCCACGCCTTTTCCGCCTCGGAAATCAGCCCAAACAGGGAAAATGTGACCCACTACTGCAGCCAATCCCAAGCCAACCATAAAATTGGTGCGGTCAAATTCGTCATGCAAATAATAAGGGATGAGAATATAAAGACTGGTCGCGATTACACCTTTCAAAACATCTACCACCATCACAAAGCTGCCCCATTTCGAGCCGAGCACGCGGAAAGTGTTTGTTGCGCCGGCATTACCGCTGCCGTATTCGCGGATATCGATATCAAAAAAATATTTGCTAATCCAAACTGCAGTAGGAATTGAACCAATCAGGTACGCAAGAACAATAAGTAGGACCTCTACCATGAATATTGGGGTTAAGTTGGTATACAAATATAATCAAAAATCTTTAAAATAAGATCTGAAAATCTTGACCTAAACAATTTTCAAGCTAAGACAAATCCAGCTATCTTTTTCAGATTTTGAAACTATTTGAAAATGATTCTGATTTGCAGCAAGTTCAATATCAGCATAATCAGAACTCAATAATCCACTTAATATTAAAACGCCATCTTTTTCTAAATGTTGTTGAAAAGAGCTGAAATGCAAGAGGATGATATGTTTGTTAATGTTAGCAAGAATTATATCAGGCTTGCCTGTTTCTGTCAAAGAATCCGCTTTTTGCAAGACGATTTTAGAGCAATCATTTTCTGCGATATTTTCTTTTGCATTTTCAACGCTCCAATCGTCATTATCAATGGCGAGGATTTCTTTTGCTTCACATTTTTCAGCAAGAATAGAAAGAACGCCGGTTCCTGTGCCGAAATCAAGGACTGATTTTTCTTTGAAATCAATTTTGCTAATGGCTTGAATCATCAGGTAGGTCGTTGCATGATGACCGGTGCCAAAACTCATTTTTGGCGTGATGATGATTTCGTGATTTACATTTTTTATCGGTTGATGAAAAGATGCCCTGATGGCGCAAAAATCTTCTACCAAAACCGGGTCAAAACTTTTCTCCCATTCTTCGTTCCAGTTTTTTTCTGCAATGATGCTTTTCGTGTAGGCAAGACCGTTGTCTGAAATTATTTTATTAATAGCTTCTTCATCAAATTCTTTTTCATTAATGAAAGCGTTCAAATAATTTTCTCCTTCTTCAAAGCCCTCAAAACCACATTCGCTTAATTGCGCAATGAGAATGTCTGCAAGAGAACTATCTTTCAGTTCAATTTTTATTTGGATATAATTTTTCATGGTTTAGCCCACAGAGAGCCACAAAGTTAAAAGAGAACCGCAGAGGGTTCTCTTTATTAATAAAACTATTTGTAATAAATTTAGCTCTAACAATTTATTGCTGAGGAGCCTGGTTTTCTCTTGGTTTCTGCTCTGGCTTTGGCATCAGCACTTTTCTGCTTAGCTTGAATTTTCCAGTTCTTTCGTCAACACCGACTAATTTCACTTTCACGGTATCGCCTTCTTTCAGAACACCCTCCATGCTCTCTAATCTTTTCCATGAAATTTCGCTGATGTGCAGCAAGCCTTGTTTGCCTGGAAGGAATTCTACAAACGCTCCGAATTCTTTAATGCCCTTCACTGTTCCTTCATAAACAGTTCCAACTTCAGGCATCGCGACAATTCCTTTTACCCATGCAACCGCTTTATCCAGACCTTCTTTTGCCGGACTAAAAATACTGACCTCGCCGAAGTTGCCAACTTCTTCGAGATTAATTGTCGTACCCGTTTCCCTCTGTATTTCCTGAATGATTTTTCCTTGTGGCCCGATAACTGCGCCGATAAATTCTTTATCAATGAACAGTTTCACCATTCTTGGTGCGTGAGGTTTCACATCGCTTCTTGCAGCAGGAATGCAGTCATACATTGAATCAAGTATGTGCAATCTTCCTTTGCGAGCTTGTTCCAATGCTTCGCGCATTGTGCTCATGCTTAATCCATCCACCTTAATATCCATCTGAACGCCGCAAATGCCTTCACGGGTTCCTGTTACTTTAAAATCCATGTCACCAAGATGGTCTTCGTCACCTAAAATATCTGTAAGGATAGCATATTTTCCATCTGCTCTTGTAATCAACCCCATCGCCACACCGCTCACGTGTTTTGGAAAAGGAACCCCTGCATCCATCAATGCTAATGAACCCGCGCAAACAGTTGCCATAGAAGAGGAACCATTCGATTCCAAAATATCGCTTACCACACGAACTGTATATGGATAATCGTTTCCAGGCATCATTTGTTTCAATGAGCGCATTGCAAGGTTACCATGCCCAACTTCTCTGCGGCCAACGCCTCTCATCATCTTCACTTCACCCGTTGAAAAAGGAGGGAAATTATAATGAAGAATGAACTTGCTGTAATCAGATTTTGCAGCGCTCTCTATTAACAATTCATCTAAAGGAGTTCCTAATGTAACAGTTGTTAATGATTGAGTTTCACCGCGAGTAAACAACGCAGAACCATGTGGAGTTGGCAGCGGGTCAATTTCCATCGCTAATGGTCTAACTACGTCCAACTTGCGTCCATCTAAACGGATGCGCTCATCCAAAATCATATTGCGAACCACTTCCCATTGAAGGTCTGCATAATATTTTTTGGCTAACTTTTTATCTTTATCAGTTGCTTCTTCGCCCAAACTCGCAACCAATTCTTCTTTCACTTTATCATAAGCATCACCACGCTCATGTTTGCTGCTACCTGCTCTTGAAATTTCAAGTATTTTATCTTTTGCGAATTCTGTTACTTTCTTCTGGATTTCTTCATTCTGCTCAGGTTTTTTGTAATCGCGTTTGCCAGTCACACCAACCTGTGCTCTTAGTTCTTCCTGAGCTTTAATCTGAATGCGGATGGCGTCATGTGCTAATTCCAATGCTTTCACTAAATCTTCTTCGCTGCATTCTTTCGCTTCACCTTCCACCATCATCAGGTTTTTATCAGTCGCAGCGATGATGAATTCCATATCCGCTTTTTCCAATTCTGTGCGTGAAGGATTCACAATGAAATTTCCTTCAACACGAGCCAATCTAACTTCACTGATAATTTCTTTGATAGGAATATCTGAAACAGCAAGCGCCGCAGATGCAGCCAGACAAGCGAGTGCGTCAGGCATCACTTCTTTATCACTCGATATGAGGCTTATCAACACCTGCACATCACATAAATAATCTTCCGGGAATAATGGTCTCAATGCACGGTCGATTAAACGGCTTGTGAGTACTTCATAATCATTCAGCCTTGCTTCTCTTTTGAAGAATGAGCCGGGAATGCGTCCTGCGGAAGCAAATTTTTCCTGATAATCTACAGATAGCGGGAAAAAATCCTGACCTTCTTTAGGTTCTTTATTGGCAACAACAGTTGCTAATAAAACGGAGTTCCCCTGGCGCACAGTAACCGAACCATCAGCCTGACGGGCGAGCTTGCCGGTTTCTATCGTGACATCACGGCCGCCGCCAATATCAAATTTTACACTTTTTGGTTGCGAAAGCATATATCGTTTTTGTTTTGGATTGTAGCTGTCAGGAGGGAACGGATAAACAACCGCAATCCGGGTTTAATAAATCAAGTGAGGCATTGCATACAAAAAAAAGATTCCCAACCGGAATGCAGTTGGGATAATATCTTGTATACTACATAAAAATTATTTTCTGAGGCCTAATTTTTCAATCAGTGCGCGATAGCCTTGCAGGTTGTGCTTGCTAAGGTATGTGAGCAGGCGTTTTCTTTTGCCTACGAGCTGCATTAGTCCACGGTGAGTTGAAAAATCTTTTTTGTTGGCCTGAAGGTGTTCAGAAATGCTGTTGATGCGCTCTGTCAGCAATGCAATCTGTCCTTCGATAGAACCTGTGTTAGCGGCTTTTTCGCCGAAGCCTGTAAAAACGTTTTGTTTTTTTTCTTTTGTCAAATACGGCATCTCAAATTTTTTAAAAACTCTTTTTTATTCTGTTAATTTCGGCGGCGAAGGTAAAGAAAATAATCTGAAATTTGAAATTCTTTAAAATATGGGCTTTCGGATGGTGCAAAGTGTGCCACGCCTATGCAGTCCGATAAAAGCTGTCAGCAAAATTAAGCGTGGCACACTTGCTGTAACATTGCAAAAAAATCAAAAATTGGCTTCTAAAAATATATATTTTACGGTTACGAACGACCTCAAGTTTGACCAGCGCATGCACCGGATTTGCGGCTCACTGGCAAACTCCGGTTATGATATTGTGCTGGTTGGCAGGAGCTTGCCTGATTCAAAACCTTTGAACTCGAGTCCCTTCAAACAGGTTAGATTGAATTGCTGGTTCAAAAAAGGCAAAGGCTTTTATGCTGAATATAATCTCCGTTTGTTCTTTTTTCTGCTGTTTAAAAAGATGGATGGGATTTGCGCAATCGACCTTGATACCATTCTCCCATGCCTGTTCATTTCAAAACTAAAATCAATTCAGAGGGTTTATGATGCACATGAGCTTTTTTGCGAGATGAAAGAAGTGGTGACAAGACCGGCGATTTATCACATCTGGAAAAAAATTGAAAAATATGCCGTTTCGAAATTCAAAAATGGATACACGGTTAGTAATCCGATTGCAGAGGAATTTAAAAAGATGTATGATGTCAATTATGAAGTGATTCGAAATGTCCCGCTCTTACAGGATTTCACTCCGACAATAAAAACTGAAAGATTTATTTTATATCAAGGCGCGGTGAATGAAGCAAGAAGTTTTGAGACATTAATTCCTGCTATTAAAAATGTGAACGCAACATTGATTATCTGTGGCGATGGAAATTTTATGCAGCAAGCAAAAGATTTGGTAACAAAAAATGAGCTTGGACAAAAAATTATTTTTAAAGGGATGATTTCTCCTGATGAATTAAAAAATTATACGCAAAGCGCATACATTGGCGTTACATTATTCGAAAACACAGGCATGAGCAATTATTATTCATTGGGCAATCGCTTCTTTGATTACATACAATCTGGTCTTCCGCAGATTTGCGTGAACTATCCGGCATATAAAGAAATCAACGATGAATATAAAATTGCAACATTGATTGATGATTTAAAACCGGAAACAATTTCAAATGCGCTGAACAATTTGCTTGCTAATGATGTTCTATACGCAGAACTTCAAAGCAATTGTATGAAAGCAAGGGAAATTTTTAATTGGCAAAGAGAAGAACAAAAGCTCGTTCATTTTTATAACCAGTTATTTAGCTAATCCTGGAAAAGCATCTACATATTATTTCTTTCGATGTTCCATTTCCTGCCGATTATGGCGGCGTGATTGATGTTTTTTACAAGATAAAATCGTTGAATGAACTTGGAGTAAAAGTTCATCTCCATTGTTTTGAATATGGAAGAGGAGAGCAGCAGGAATTAAAAAACCATTGCGAAGAAGTTTATTACTATCACCGCAATGAAGGGCATAAGGGTTTCTCTCATAAATTGCCTTACATCGTTTGTTCCCGCTCAAATAGCGAATTGAAAGAAAATTTATTGAAAGACGATTATCCGGTTCTCCTCGAAGGAATTCACTGCACACAGATTTTGCATGATGAGCGTTTCGCGAACAGAAAAATTATTTTGCGACTGCACAATGTGGAGTATGAATATTATCATGAATTATACAAGCATGAAAATTCTCTCTTTAAAAAATTATATTATCTGCATGAAAGCAACATGCTGAAGAAATATGAAAAGAATATTTCTGATAAGGTGATGATTCTTGCCATGTCTGAACAGGATGCAGAAAAATACAGCAGCGAATTTGATTCAAAAAATATTCATCATCTTCCCGCATTTCATCCAACAACAGAATTAAAATGTAAAGGAGGAACAGGTTGTTTTTGTTTATATCACGGCAATTTATCAGTTGCAGAAAATGAAGCGGCTGCCATCTGGCTTTTACAAAATGTTTTTGACGATGTGGATGCGCCGTTTGTAATTGCTGGAAAAAAGCCCTCGGAGAAATTGCAGAAGCTCGCAAATAGTCATCACAACACTTGTATCATTGCAGACCCCGGTGAACAGGAAATGGAAGACATGATTAAGAAAGCACAAATCAATATCACACCTTCATTCAATTGCACGGGAATAAAATTAAAAGTATTAAATGCAGTTTTTGCAGGAAGGCATTGCATCACCAACGACAGCGCAGTTATTAATACGGGATTGGAAAAAACCTGTCACCTTGCAAAATCTCCGGAAGATTTTAAGAAGCTCATCACTGAATTATACGAACGCCCGTTTTCAGAACGGGAAATTGATGAGAGAAAAAAATTATTATCTGGGACATTCAACAATGAAAAAAACGCGGAGAAGCTTATATCGTGGCTATGGTAGCATTGTCAATCACTTTTCCTTTTTCAGTTTTCAACATTCTTGCAGGGAATTTATTAATCACAATATAATCGTGCGTTGCCATGATAATTGTTGTTCCAAAATCCCTGCTGATATGAAAAAGCAACTGCATAATTTCATCTGAAGTTTCCGGGTCGAGGTTTCCTGTTGGCTCATCTGCTAAAATCAATTTGGGGGAATTCAATAATGCACGTGCGACATCTACACGCTGTTGTTCGCCACCGCTCATTTCAAAAGGCATTTTAAATCCTTTCGATTTCAATCCCACTTTATCAAGCACATCAGCAATTTTTTCATCCATTAATTTTCCGTCTTTCCAACCTGTTGCGCGTAGAACAAATTTCAGGTTATCATTCACAGTTCTATCAGTAAGCAATTGAAAATCCTGAAATACGACACCGAGGTTTCTTCTTAAATAAGGAACTTTTTTCCAGTCCATTTCTTTTAAGTCAAAACCCACAACCTGCGCTGAGCCTTCCGTTAAAGGAATATCGCCGTATAATGTTTTTAGCAAGCTTGATTTTCCCGTTCCTGTTTTTCCAACGAGATACACAAATTCTCCTTTATTAATATCAATATTTACATCCTGCAAAATCAGGTTGCCGCTTTGATAAATATTCACATTCTTCAGTTCAACAATTGTTTCAGCCATATTGTAACCAGATTAATAAAATGCAAAACTATGGAATAAAATTTTTAGCGCTTGTGGTTATTCACATGCTGTTAGGAAATAAAGCTATCGTGAGATTATTTCATATAGCCCTTTTCAATCAGCCCCATAAAAGTGAGCAGTGCGCCCCAATGGTAAAAGCCATCTGCGCTGTTCACATCTCCCCCTTCGCCTGTAACTGAGTTATAATTTTCATAAACGCCACCATCTTTGTTGAGGTTTTGCATTAGCAATTTTTTTGACTTTTCAACAAGGTCTTTTCGTGCGGAATCTGTTACTGAATAATTTTTCATTCCCATATACACGAGGAAATTCATAGGCCCCCAAATCCTTCCGCGCCAGTAATCATTGTCTTTAAAAGCAGAGTCATTTCGTGATATTGATGGTATCGCATATTCTCCCCAAAATTCATTCTTGTTGAAATAATGTTCCTTCATCATGCGCTCCGCTTGCTTGTCGCTACATGCGCCTGCAAGCAAAGGATAAAAATTAGTTGGCGACAAGCGAAAACTTTTTTCGCCATTGTCTAATCTCTTGTTCAAAAAAATGCCTGTCTTTTCATCCCATAAACTTTTTAATTGCTTAGTATAAAATGATGCTCTTTTATTTAGCTCATCTGCTTCCTGTTTTTTTCCAAGCTCTAACGAAATAGAAGCGAGCGAATGGCAATCCATAATGTACATGCTCATCAATCCAACATCAGCAAGCAACATCACATGTTTTGCTGTATCAAAATTCAGTGAATCATACATGGGTGAATTATCTAATCCTGATTCTAATTTAGCTGCAGCAAGGTTGAAAATATCTCCGCCTTCTAATTTTCTCAACGAATCGGAAATCGGATTGGAGCCCCAACATAAAAAACCTTTTTCATCTCTGTTCTTTGGCCACCATCTGTTCCAACTCAACAGTTCATCGTACACTTCTTC
>DATGIX010000209.1:0-11687 GCA_035295505.1 Puia sp.
TGCTGTTCTGCTGCTCGCAGATGGCACTGTTCATCACGGTAAAGCATTTGGAAAAACCGGTACAACTTCCGGAGAAATTTGTTTCAACACCGGGATGACCGGATATCAGGAAGTTTTCACAGACCCAAGTTATTTCGGTCAGGTGCTTATTATGAACAGCGTTCATATCGGAAATTACGGAGTTATGGATGCTGATGTAGAATCGGATAGTGTGAAGATTCGCGGATTAATCGGAAGAAATTTGGAAGAACAATTTTCGCGCAAGCAGGCGAAAGGTTCATTGGATGAATACCTGAAAGCAAATAATATTGTTTGCATTGAGAATGTTGATACACGTGCTTTGGTCGCGCATGTGCGTACAAAAGGTGCTATGAATTGCATCATCTCTTCTGAAATAACTGATATAGAAAAATTGAAAGCAGAGCTTGCAAAAGTGCCTTCTATGGATGGCTTGGAGCTTGCTTCTGTTGTGAGCACTAATAAAGAATATGAATTAGGCGATACAAAATCCGACATCAAAATTGCTGTGCTCGATTATGGTGTGAAGAAACATATTTTACAGTGCATGGTTGACCGTGGAGCGCATGTGAAAGTTTTTCCAGCGAAAACAAGTTTTTCAACATTAAAAGCGTTTAACCCAAACGGTTATTTTTTATCGAACGGGCCTGGTGATCCGGCTCCGATGGATTATGCAATTTCAACTGTGAAAGAAATTTTGAAAGAGAAGAAACCTGTGTTCGGGATTTGTCTCGGTCATCAATTATTAGCGCTTGCAAATGATATTCCCACATTCAAAATGCATCATGGTCACAGAGGATTAAATCATCCGGTAAAAAACATTGTTACTGGAAAATGTGAAATCACTACTCAGAATCATGGCTTTGGAGTTGACCCCGCTTCAGTAAAAAAAGCAAGCAATATTGAAATCACGCATGTCAATCTGAATGACGAATCTATTGAGGGCATCCGCATAAAAGATAAACCTGCATTCTCTGTGCAATATCATCCCGAAAGCACACCAGGGCCCCACGATAGCAGATATTTGTTTGATGAGTTTATTGACTTGATTCGGAAGAATTAAAAATAAAAAATTAGAAATAAGGAATGAGAAAGTAATTTAAAGCATGAACTTTCTCATTCCTTATTTTTTTATTTCTCATTTCTTATTTCCCTGCACGATTTCGCTTACATTCGAAATATGAAAATTGCAATTATCAACGGGCCTAATCTCAATTTGCTTGGGAAGCGCGAACCTGAAGTTTATGGCAATAAAAGTTTTGAAGATTTTTTGAATGAATTGAAATCAAAATATGCTTCTGTTGAGTTCAGCTATTTTCAAAGCAATGTAGAAGGTGAACTGATTAATGAGCTGCAACGTGTAGGTTTTTCTTATGATGGCATCATTATTAATCCTGGTGGCTACACACACACATCAGTAGCTATTGGTGATGCAATTGCTTCTATAAAGACTCCAGTCATTGAGGTGCATATTTCGAATGTGCATGCCCGTGAAGATTTCAGAAAAATATCCCATATATCTGCGAAATGCAAGGGAACCATTGCAGGATTGGGATTGAAGGGATATGAATTAGCGCTACAGTTTTTTCTATAATGAATTTTACCACTCTGTGTAACTCACAAAAATCTCTGCGGTTCTCTGTGGCCTGAATTACAAAAACACTCTCATCATCAGTGCAAAACCTGTGTCCTGCTTGGGTTCTGCAGTCCGTTTCAAAATATGCAACCCATTCGGTGTCCAAAGCCTGAACACTTCACCTGTTTTTCTTTTCACAATTTCTTTTTCAATTTCCGGAAATAGAACACCGCGTGCCACCCAACCAATATTTCCTTCTGTTGCGCTCTCTCCACCCATAGAATAAGTTTGCGCCATCTGCTCAAATGTGGATGTGCCTTTTTTTATTTTTTCAATAATCACATTCCCGAGCGAATCGATAAACTTGCGCCTGAAGACTGTAGTATCAATAAATATCTGGCTCACCTTATAAAATATGTTCGGAGATTTTGCCAGCACCTGAACAAAAAATTTCTTTCCATTCTCATCATAAGGACCATATACTTTTTTGATTTTTCCTGTATATGCAATGCTGTCGGCCAGGCTGTGAAAAAAGTTGGTTCTTGTTACTACGATTGTATCAATCTTAAATCTTTTCTTCAAAACATCTTTGGCATATAACGGAGGATTGGGCGTTTTTTCAAGTTCCGCTTTCATTTGAGCAACCGTCATTTTTTGCGCTTCACAAATAAGCGCTGATAAAATAAATGACAATAAAAGACATGACATTTTCATTTTGGCCACTAGGTTTTAAATCGAAAATAATCCGCAATAATAAATGGTTTATTTGAGAGCAGTGAATTTTTGTTTTCAGCCAATTAATTCTATTAAACATCGTTGCGTCGCGCTCTTGTACCTTAGATAGTTTAGTGAGCTTCGGGCTGCTGTTGGCAAATCTGCACAATTGCACAAGAGCCCGCCGCGGCGGGAGGATGTTCATAGTAGCATTAAAGCCCGGAACATAATGATTACAAACTCAATAAGTGGAGGCTTCGTTAAAATGATGTATTAATCATAAATTGGAATGATTTTCGTTTTATAAAGAATAAAACTTCATCTATGCGCCTGTTAATCGTGTTGCTTTTGCTGGCTTCTTTTAAAAGTTATTCACAATGCAAAACGTATATTATTGGGGCAAACCGCGACACATTGAACTGCACTGATAAGAAAGATGCAAAGCAGGGGAAATGGGTCATCCATCACGATGATCTCCGTGGAGAACCCGGGTTTGAAGAAGAAGGAGAATATAAAAATGATCGCAAAGAAGGTATTTGGAGATTATACAGCCTTAGCGGAGATATCATTGGTGTTGAGCTATACAAATGGGGAAATAAAGATAGTGTTTGTCAATATTTCACAAAAACAGGTGAGTTGATACGTGAAGAAAGATGGAAAGCTTTAAACCCTGACAAGCTTTATGATACATTAGAAATCGAAGACGTGGATCATTTAGATCATTATAAAACGGTGATTGTAAAAAACGAAGGAGTAGGGATCAAAAATGGTGAATGGCGCTATTACGACGCTACAACTGGCATGATCATTAAAACAGAGAACTATGAATTGGGCAAATTGATCATCCCTAAAACCAGCCCCAAAAACAGCGTAGCGCTGAATGATTCAACAAAACCAGTTGCAAAACCAAAAGAGGTGAGAGATTTTGAGAAAAAAGGGAAGGGGAAAAAGAAAATAAAATATGTAGATGGATCAGTAAATTATTAATGATCTTTTTAAATCATTACAAGAGTTTTCATCTATCAAATATTATAAAAATAAAAAACCCTGAGGTGAACCTCAGGGTTTTTTATTTTCTTTTAGAAAATTATTAAAACGCTTTCTTGTCTTTTTCTTGTGCTTTTTGCATCGGGTTGTTTGTTTGTGGGATGCTGCGCAATGTTTGCTGTTTTGCTTTGAACACCTGGAACTTGCTTTCTGTCTGCACTACAGGCCAGCTATTGTTGCTATCATCAATATCTGCAGTTTCACGATTCGGATCAAGCTTGATAGAAGCAACTTCTTTATCCTTCATGAAAACTTTAGTGACATGCTTCTCATCTTTGCGCCAGATTTGCGCAGGTATGCGCTCAACTTCTTTTGTGCCGTCCTTGTAAGTCCATTCAATAATAATCGGCATCACCATTCCACCTTTGTTGGTGAACTGTAATTCATAAAATTGTTTGCTTGCCACTTTTTGTTTTGTCTCTTCATCCATCGGCTCATCATAACGGGTAACGTGCTGTGCGAATTTCGTTGTGTCATAAGGAACCTGCCCACGAGTATACTTCCAATAAAAATCACGCAATGCTGTATCCGCATCTGTAGCAAAAGTGATGCTCTTGTCTTCACGGTTGCGATCCTTGGAAACGTCTTCCGGATATTTGCTCATCATCGGTTTGTCGATACTTTTCATCGCAATACTGTCAATCTTTGCAACAGGGTGATCAAAATCAGGAGTGAAATGTTTCACGCTATCAAGCGAAATATCAACTGCATCAATTCCATAGAACCATCCGCGCCAGAACCAGTCAAGATTTTCAGCGCTTGCATCATTCATGGTTCTGAAAAAATCTGCAGGTGTAGGGTGTTTGAAAGCCCAACGGCGTGCATATTCTTTAAATGCATAATCGAATAAATCACGACCCATCACAGTCTCACGAAGCATGTTTAAACCGGTTGCAGGTTTTGTATATGCATTGGGGCCAAAACGAACGATGTTTTCAGAATTTGTCATAATAGGTTCGAGCTGATCTTTAGGCAATTTCATGTAATCAACAATTGCCCATGCCGGCCCTTTTCCGCGAACAGGAAATTTATTATCAAACAACTCTTCAGTGAGATATTCAACGAAAGAATTGATGCCTTCATCCATCCAGCTCCACTGGCGCTCATCGCTGTTAACGATCATCGGGAAAAAGTTGTGGCCAACTTCATGGATCACCACGCCAAGCATCCCATATTTTGTTGCTTCGCTGTAAGAGCCATCTTTTTCTGTTCTTCCAAAGTTGAAACAA
The DNA here is from genome assembly GCA_035295505.1 of Puia sp. Classification (GTDB taxonomy): domain Bacteria; phylum Bacteroidota; class Bacteroidia; order Chitinophagales; family Chitinophagaceae; genus Puia. The sequence continues at coordinate 4,585 of DATGIX010000209.1, forward strand.
ATCATCGGATACTCCATACCGTTAGCAGCTTCTACGCTTTGTGCAACCGGATAAGGAAATGGGATAGAAAAATGAGAATATGTTTTAATGGTGTGTGCAACTGCTTTGGTAGAAAATTTTTTATACAAAGGATATGCTTCGTTGCCATAGTAACTCATGCACATCACTTTCTTTCCTTCCACATAGGCAGGCATTCCATCCCAAACAAATCTGCGCGAAGAGCCCCATGCAAAATCACGCACGTTGGTTGCTTTAAAAATCCATGTTTTTGGTTTCTTGTCTTTATTTTTCTCAGATGCTTTTGCTTCATCGAGCGTAACGATTTCAACAGGTTCTTTCGAAGTCTGTGCTTTTTGCCAGCGGGCAAACTGAGCCGGAGTGAGCACTTGCTGATAGTTCTGGCATTCTCCTGTTGCGCCGATTATATGATCACCGGGAACTGTCATCTGCACTTTGAAATCGCCGAACGTGAGTGCAAATTCTCCGCGGCCTGTGAACTGATTATTCTGCCAGCCCTGAAAATCGCTGTACACGCAAAGGCGCGGATACCATTGGGTCATGGTGAAAAGATAATTTCCGTCTTCAGCAAAATATTCATAACCGCCACGGCCAAAAGCTTTCATTCGGTCTGTAATCCTATAATTCCAATCTATTTTGAAAATAAATTTCTGACCTGGTTTTAATATTGCAGGCAATTCGACGCGCATCATTGTTTTATTGATGGTGTATCTGAGCGGCTTGCCAAGCGCGTCAGTTATTTTAGTGATGTGATCGCCATTGTCATTTTCAACATGCGCTAACTGATCCACAATTCGGTCGCTTTCAATCTTGTCCATGTTGCTTGCATCCTGATAATTAGCATTGTATTTTGAGCTGTGCTCATTTTCATCAAGCTGAAGCCACAAATATCTGAGTTCATCCGGTGAATTGTTTGAGTAGGTAATCGTTTCGCTGCCAGTAAGCAATAGTTTGTCTTCATCAAGTTTACATGTGATGTCATAATCACATTTTTGTTGCCAGTATTTTGGTCCGGGTGCTCCGCTTGCGGTACGGTATTCATTTGGCGTTGGCAACATTGTGCCCAACGCTTCGAACTTCTCGCCATGATTTGAGGTGTTCTGCGCAAATAGAGTTGTTGTGCAGGAACTCAATAACAAAAGAAATAAACGTCTCATGATGTGCAGTTTGGTTTTATAATGGAAATCTATCAAAAGCCATTTTCAATGATGCAATTAATATAAGCACAGATGCAATTTTCATCCACCAGAATCTTTTCAGTTTTAGCATTTGCACGAAGATAAAAGAAATTACAAGCACAATTGCGACCACTAATAATTGTGCAGCTTCAATACCAACATTAAATGCGAACAGATGTCCGACCAATCCTTCTTTTCCTTCGAGGCTGAGAAATGAATTGGCATAAGCAAGTCCATGAATAAGACCGAAGAACAATGCAAAAAAATATATCATAGAATATTTAGAAGGCTGTTCAACCGAATTCAATTTCTGTAATAAATTATTAATAGCTGTTGCTACAATCGTTATTGGTATTAAGAACTCGATCCATTTTGTTGAAAAATGCACCAGCTCAAATGCGCTCAATGCCAGCGTGATGGAATGTCCAATGGTGAATGCGGTTACAAGCACGATCACTTTTTTCCAGTCTTTCAATAAATAGCGAAGGCACAAAGCAGTTACAAATAAAATGTGATCAAGGGCTTCCCAGGTAAGGATATGTTCGGTGCCGAGCTTAAAGTAAAGATTAAAATCCTGCATGATTAATCAGAAAATCAAAATTCGAAAGTGTCAAATTTATTCAGACTTTTGCAGCAAGAAAATATTAATGTTAAATGGCAGCATCTTTATTTAAGTGGTTGAGTATTTCGATGTTTTTGTTAATGAACAAATCATACAAAATCAGAGAAGCGGAATTTCATCCATTATATGTAACAGTTACGGAAATCAACCATAATGCAAAAGACAAAACGCTTGAAATAAGCTGCAAGATTTTCACGAACGATTTTGAAGCGGCGCTTGAGAAAGTGAATAAGAAGAAAACAGATTTGTCAGAACCGAAAGAAAAAGTTGCTGCAGACAAAGCTGTGAACGATTATATCCAAAAACATTTTCAAATAAAGGTTGACGGAAAACCTGTGATTATGGAATTTGTCGGAAGCGAAAAACAAACAGATGCAACATGGAGTTACTTTCAGGTAAACAATGTCGCTTCGGTCAAGAAGATTGAGATAATGAACAATCTTTTATACGAAACTTTTGAAGGGCAGATTGCGATTATGCATGTAACGGTATCGGGCAACCGAAAAAGCACAAAAATATCAAGCCCGGAAGCGAATGCAGTGTTTGATTTCTAAAGAAATTATTTATCTATCCTGATAAATTTTCCTTCACTGATCACTCCGTTTTTCACGGTATATAATGTCACTCCGGATGGCATTATGATATCGCCTTCGCCTCCTTCGCCAACTACTGCGGCAGTTTGCTCGAAGCGCGTTTTCTGTCCATAGCTTTCATACCAGAATGCCTGACGGAAATGATAATGACCGGTGAGATTGAGCGGATAATTGTGGTCTTTGAATAATGCAAGCACTTCATGTGCGTTTGAAACAATGTGGCGGAATTGTTGCCTTCCATTCTCCACTTCGATGGATCTGTCAAAACCATAAGGTGAAAATTCTGTCATGCTCAAACCACCTGAAAAAAATGGGATATGCGCAAACGTTATTATTGGAATTGCTGGCGGAACATTTGCGAGATCTTGTTTCAGCCAATTGAATTGCGTGGAATCGATGTGGCCAAAATACCATGTGTCTTCAAAATCCACATCATCAAGCGCAATGAAATGCACGCCACCAAAATTGAAGGAATAATAATTAGGCCCGAGATAATGATGGAACATTTCTTTTCCATATAACGGGTTTTCTTTGCTCACTAAAGAAGATTGCCTTTCAATTCCAAAATTGTCATGATTGCCGGGTGCGCTCCACACCGGCACATTGATCTTTTTTATTTCCTGAACATATAATTCAAAAAGGCTTGCCGCTTTTTTTTCAGGAACGCGCAATGCATCTTTTACCAAATCTCCTGTAATCAGAACAAGATCGGCTTTACTTTGCTGAATGATGTTGCGGAATTTTTCCATACGGGCTGAACTATCCGGCGTTACATGAGTGTCGGATGCATGAATAAAACTGAATTCCTGAACATCATTTGTTTTTGTGATGGCGAAATCAATGGAAGCATTTTTATTATCAGCAATTCGTTTCCAAAAAGAATTTGATTTATAACCCGATGGAATGCTGATCATCACGAGCCCATAGCCTTTCAAATTATTTATTTGATAAGAGCCGTCGGCATTTGTCTTCACCACATTTGCCTGATCGGAAACTGAAACGCCGGCAATGCCAGATTCGTTGGCATCTTTTATTCCGTTGTTATTCTTATCTATAAAAACAAAACCGCTGACTGATTGCTGGGCCCGAAGTAATGGCTGATAAGAAATCAAAAAGAAAATAAAAGCTAAAAAATATTTTTTAATAAGAAATGCTTTAGACATACAGAAAAGTTTTGGTGTGAGTGATTATCTTTTGTAGCAAGTTTTATTTAGGCATCGCCATCAACATTATCCTCTTCGTTTTTGATAATCGTTACAAGAACTTTGTCTATTCGCTGCGCATCCATATCAATCACTTCAAATTTAAAATCTTTCCATTTCAATGTTTCGCCAACTAAAGGTATGCGCTCTAGTTGGTGAAGTATAAAACCTGCGAGCGTGTCGAATTCATGAGCGCCTTCATTCATCCAATCTGCTTTATCGAAATGAGCTAAGAAATCATAAAAGGGAATTTGTCCGTCGGTTAGGTAACTTCCATCATCGCGTTTTGTGATTTCATAATCGTTGATATCAGGTTGAGGCAAATCGCCAATGATAGCATCTAGTATATCATTCAATGTGATCATTCCGAGAAGGCTTCCATATTCATCGACAATGAAACAGCAGTGATTTTTTGATTCCTTGAATTTTTCAAGCAACTGATAAGCGTTGTTGTTTTCAGGAACAAACATCGGAGGCATGGCAATATCTTTAAAAGGAGTGTTGTCATCGCTCACATATAAATCTTTTATTGAGACAATTCCTTTTATATTATCAATTTCGCCATCACAAATCGGATAGAAGGAGTGAGGTTCATGAATGATTTTTTCTTTTATCAATGTTTCGTTTTCATTCATATCGAACCAGATGATATCACTTCTATGTGTCATTAATGAAGTGATATTCCTGTCGCCCAAATGAAAGACCCGTTCAATAATTTCCTGCTCCGTTTCCTGAATCTCGCCTTGTTCTGTTCCTTCATTGATCATTGCTTTGATTTCATCTTCAGTAACATTGCTGTCTTTCGAAGGCTTAATATTGACAATCTTAAAAAAAAGATTACTCGTTGCGTTCAACAACCAGATGATCGGATGTGTGGCTTTTGATAAAAACTGCATGGGCCTCGCAACAATTCTTGCAATCTGCTCTGCCTGAAAAAGCCCCGTGCGCTTGGGAAGAAGTTCTCCAAAAATGATGGATAGAAATGTTACGACAATTACAATAAGCCCCGTGGAGATATTTCCTGCATAAGGTCTCAGCATTTCAATTTTTTCAACATATGGCTTTAGATCTGCGCTGAATTTTTCGCCGGAATATAAACCTGTAAGTATTGCAACAAGTGTGATGAAAAGTTGTGCAGTGGAAAGAAACAGCTCCGGATTTTCTGCAAGCTTCAGGGCTGCTTTTGCTCTCTCATCGCCTTTATCGGCCATGATCTCGAGCTTGGTTTTTCTGGCAGACACGAGAGCTATCTCCGCCATCACAAATAATCCATTCAGAAAAATCAGTAATCCTAAAATAAAAATTTCGATCATGCTAGTGTGTTATTCGTGCCAGGAAGGCCATACCGCTTCCTGAAAAAAACGCTCATACCGTAACCTATAGAACAACCTAAAATTGTGCCACCAATTATATCCAAAGGATAATGCACGCCGACATAAATCTGCGAATAAGAAATAGCAAATGCCCATAGGAAAACGAGCCTCCACCAATTGCTGGTATGCTTCATCGTCATAAAAATAAACATTGCAACTGAAAAATGGTTGCATGCATGCGAAGAAGTAAAACTGGAGCTTTGCGGGCAATAACTCACGAGTACTCTCACATATTGGCTAATCGCCGGATCCTGACAAGGGCGAAGCCGGAAAATTAATTGTTTCATAACGCTGCTGCTGAACAAGTCGCTTGTAATTGCGGTCATGATCAGAGCAAAGCTCCACCACCATCCTTTTTTTGAAAAATTTAATGTTGCGAACACAAGTAGGAATAAATAAAAGGGCAACCATATTTCTGATTCTCTTAAAAATGGCAGCACTGCATCAAAAAAAGGATTTGTCCATTGCCTGTTTATTTTTGTGAACAGCAGATAGTCGTAGTAAAGAATCTGTTGGAAAAAACTTAAATGGTCACCGGTATCGAGTAAAATCATTGTTACAAAAATAATTACTATAATTTTAGCAGCGATTATTAAAACGTTATGATATCAGGTCTAAAGATACCTAAATTGGTAAGATGGATTTTTTTGACAGGCATTATTTTTTTAGTGATAATGACATTGCTGCGCCTGTCTTTTTTTCTTTATTTTCCTAACCAGAGCAATCGGTTGAAAGATCTGATGCCTTCCTTTCTTTTAGGCATCAGGTTCGACCTTCGTGAAGTTTGCATCGTTTGCCAGCTGCTGCTTATTTTAGGGAGCATTTCTTTTTTAAATCCTTTTGAAAAAAGCATAGGCAGAAAAGTTGCTCTCATCATTATTGCAGTTGCATCATTTTTCTTATGTTTTTTTTATGTTGTTGATTTTGCACATTATAGTTATCTCTCCCAAAGGCTCAATGCAAGCGCTTTGAATTACCTTGCTGACGCCGGAACATCCACGAAAATGGTTTGGCAATCATATCCTGTTGTGAGAATAATTTTGTTGTTGATCATAGGCACATGGTTTATTTATTGGATTATCAAAAGAAATTTTAAAAGCGTTTCAAAAGCCAGGCAAGTTTCAACCAGAGCAAGCAGGATTATATGGTTTATCATATTATTTCTGATGTTTGGTCTTGGAATATTTGGCAGCATGAATCAGTTCCCGCTTCGCTGGAGTAATGCATTTGCTCTTGGCAGTGATTATAAAGCAAATCTTTCACTTAATCCTTTTCAATCTTTTTTCAGCACATTAAAATTTCGTGGCAATACTTATGATATTGCCAAAGTGCGAAAAGCATTTTCAGTCCTATCGCCTTATTATGGATTGAATGAAAGTGATTCTTCGAAATTAATTTTTAAACGAAATGGTGTTCCGGAAAAAAATGCGATAACCACTACGCCAAATATAGTTGTTGTCATCTGCGAATCTTTCAGTGCATATAAAAGTTCCATGTGGGGCAATCCGTTAAACACAACGCCATTTTTTAATGGATTATGCAAACAGGGAATTTTCTTTGACCATTGTTTCACGCCCACCTATGGAACAGCTCGCGGTGTGTGGGCTGTGATAACCGGAATTCCGGATGTTGAGAACGGAGCAACAACTTCCAGTCGCAATCCTTCCGCAGTTGATCAGCACACAATCATTAATGATTTCAAAGATTATTCAAAATATTATTTCATCGGAGGTAGTACAAGCTGGGCAAACGTCCGCGGCTTGCTTACCAATAATATTAAGGGTTTGAATCTATATGAAGAAAAAGATTTTAATTCCCCGAAGATCGATGTGTGGGGAATCAGTGATAAAAATTTATTCCTGGAAGCCAACAAAAAATTAAAAGAAGAAACAAAACCTTTTTTTGCAGTTATTCAAACTGCCGATAATCATCGCCCATATTCTATTCCTGAAGAAGATTTAAAATCATTTCATAAAATAAATATACCAGCCGATTCACTGAAGCAGTTTGGTTTTGCCAATAATGATGAGATGAATGCATTCCGCTATACGGATTTTGGTTTTCAGACTTTTATTGAAGCTGCAGAAAAAGAAAAATATTTTGATAACACCATTTTT
>DATGIX010000210.1:0-5898 GCA_035295505.1 Puia sp.
CTGTCAAACCTCGAACCATACCTCGCAGAAAACGGTTTGCTTCCACAGAGTAAACGATGCAATCATTTTCGATGACCCATTCACTTCTGATCATTGAGCACTCAAATGTTTTCACCTGTGTTCTTCGCTTGGAGAAGGTGGTGAAATCTGTAAATTTCAACAATGAAAAAGCAGCCTGATTCAGCTTCTCCATATCAAGCCCATAAGGATAATAATGTGCCCTGTCTAACAGAAATACATTTTTCTTTCTGTAGATATAATATTTGTATTCGCGGCTAACCGCATCAAACCTGCAATGAGCATCGCTTTCTAATCTGTAAATATTTTTTGCAACAATATCCGGAGGCATGATGGCATTGATGTGATATAATGAGTTGTGATCAATAGCTCCATCAAAATCAAAATGAAGAAAATTTTGAAGCGCATGAACTGCAGTATCCGTTCTTGAAGAACAGGTCATGTCAAATGGCGAGCGAAAAAAAATGCCAAATGCTTTTTCAATTTCCGACTGAATGGAATTGGCGTTCTCCTGTTTTTGAAAACCGCTGTAGTTATTGCCTTTGTAGGAAACTTCGAGAAAATATCGTGACATGAAGGAGAAGTTAGGAGTTATGAGTCAGCAGTCAACAACAAACTACAAACAGATTTATCTAATCATCGCTTTGAAGCGGTTTATATAATACGAGTCTGAAAGCAAATCCTGCAACTGAACAAAATTCCCGACATCAGCAACATGCAGATAAGTTGCATCAAAAAATTTGTATTTGCCTTCATCTGTTTTGAACACTTCACTTAATGCCCTCACTTGTTTCACCGAAAAACATTTTGCTTTAAAAATATTTCTCGCTGTTGCAATCTTGTCGTCATCATTATCGATAGCAAGCATCTGTATCCGCAGCTTATCAATATCATTGCCATTTGCAAAGCTCTTGCAATCCTTATTCATGGCGACTTCCGGGGTTTTGCTTTCTACGGAAGCACCAGTATCTTTTTGGATGCTGTCGCCTGCTTTCTTTGTTACAGCAACTGTTGTGTCGATCACTGTGCGGACAGTATCTCTCGATTTTTGCGCTTTCGCATCTATATTCTGAACTGCTTCGGATTGTTTCTGAACAATTTCTTTTTTAGGAACTGCCGTTATATTTTCACTGCTGAAAGGAATGATGACATCAATCGTATCGGTAGCTCCTTTATTTGGTATATCAACATACTGCATCTGATACGATGTATCGGTCTTCTGCTCACTCAGCTTTTTCACGAATGACAGATTTTTGTGCCTAGCAACGGTATCTTTCACTCTATATAAAGGCTGTTTTGTTTTTGCAATTGTTTTACTTGTCGTATCGACCTTCACATCATTATTCTCCTTTTTTTCTATAGTTGAAATTGCAGGCGGTGGAGATGGCTTCTTAATTACTTTGGCTACTTCTGTTTTTTTATTTGCAGTTCCGGCAGTATCCGTTTTTAATTCAGTTGCATTTGCAATTTTAGTTACTGTAGTTTCTTTCTTCGGCTCTTCTTCCTCCACAACATTTTTATGCAAAACCGCAGTATCATTCACCACACCTGCCATCAATTTTGCAAACGCATCTTCTTTTTTTGCAGGGTCTGCAACAGTTTGTTTTGGAACATCGGTGTCTGATTTTACAGGCGCTTTCAGTTCCATGGTCAGCGTATTGAAAAGCGCCCATCCTTTTTCCCCCAGGTTCTTCAATTGAAAGCTCTGGTCTTTTTTGTTGATAGCGATTTCAAAGTTCTCCTGAGGGAACTGGTTTTTCGGAAACCCGATCAGAATTTTATAAGAGCTGTCTTTCAACTGTGGGATGATCAGGTGCCCAATATCAGATGAACTGAAGGTTTTTCCATTCAATTGAGCGTAGAATGGCTGGTTATTATCAGCCTGTATCAGCACAAAGTAGTTCTGTTGAGCTAAACAATTGACCGTCAATAAAAATAATAAAGCCGTTAAAGCGTTTTTTAGCATGAGTTCCTATTCAGTCAACAAATCTAATTAATTGTGCTTTCCATTCAGCCTTTTATATAAATTTTAAACCATTGGCTGCAAGAGCCTTTTATCTTTGCAAGTCACAAAAAGAAGATATGAAAAAAATGCAGTTCCTATTGATTACTTTGTGCTCGTGCCTTTGCCTTTCCTTGTTTGCCCAGCCTTCGCAGGAACAAAAAAATGATTCATGGAAAAAAATTTACCGTGCGTCTGCCACAAAAATCAATGACCTTATCCATACCAAACTCGATGTTCGTTTCGATTTCTCAAAATCATATTTGTATGGCAAAGAATGGGTGACGCTCAAGCCTCATTTCTATCCTACAGATTCCTTATTGCTCGACGCAAAAGGAATGGACATTAATAAACTTGAGATTGTCAAAGGCGGAAAATCAATGCCCCTGAAATTTGAGTATGATGGGACGCTGTTGAATATTCATCTTGACAAAACATATACCAATAACGAGAATTATACCATCTATATCGATTACACGTCCAAACCTGATGAGTTAGGCGCACAAGGGAGCGAAGCAATAAAAGATGCAAAGGGCTTGTATTTTATCAACCCAAAAGGTGAAGAGCAAAATATGCCCACGCAAATATGGACGCAGGGAGAGACTGAGTCGAATTCCGTTTGGTTCCCGACCATTGACAAGCCCAATCAAAAAACTACTGAAGAAATTTATATGACTGTGCCACAGAAATTTGTGACACTGTCAAATGGCGCTTTAATCAGCCAAAGAAAAAATGCAGACGGCACTCGTACTGATTACTGGAGAATGGATTTACCGAATTCGCCGTATTTATTTTTCATGGGCGTAGGCGAATATGCAATCATCAAAGATTTTTATAAAGGAAAAGAAGTGAGCTACTATGTAGAAAAAGAATATGCTCCTTATGCAAGAAGAATTTTTGGCAACACTCCTGAAATGATTGCTTTTTATTCGCGCATCACCGGCATTGATTTTCCATGGAACAAATATTCTCAGATTGTCGGAAGAGATTATGTGAGCGGTGCCATGGAAAACACTACAGCAACACTTCATCAGGAAAGCGCACAGCAGGATGCACGCGATCTCGCAGACGGCAACGCTTGGGAAGATGTGATCGCGCATGAATTGTTCCATCACTGGTTTGGTGACTTAGTGACAACAGAAAGCTGGAGCAACCTTACGCTCAATGAATCATTTGCCGATTATAGCGAAACATTGTGGAATGAATATAAATATGGGAAAGATGCAGGAGATGCAACAAATTACGAAGGTGCTCACACTTATTTAGCACAACCGGAAAACAAATCAAAAGACCTGGTGCGTTTTCATTATGCTGACAAAGAAGACATGTTTGATGGCGTGAGCTATTCGAAAGGCGGAAGGATATTGAACATGCTGCGCAACTATGTTGGCGACAGTGCTTTTTTTAAAGCGCTGAATTTATATTTAACTACTAATAAATTCAGGTCTGCAGAAGCACACAACCTTCGCCTGGCATTTGAAGAAGTAACCGGACAGGATTTGAATTGGTTCTGGAATCAATGGTATTTTGGAAGCGGTAACCCAAGATTGAATATTGATTACATATATGATGATTCATTAAAGAACGTGAAGGTAGTGGTGACGCAGACGCAGGAAGGAAATAAAATATTCAGGCTTCCGATTGCTATTGATGTGTATAATGACACGAGCAAGGAAAGGCACAAAGTGTGGATAGAAAATAAAACCGACACTTTCACTTTTGCATACAATGAAAGACCGAACCTGATCAATGTGGATGCAGACAAAGTGATCTTGTGCGAGAAGAAGGACAACAAAACGATTGACAATTATGTCTATCAATATTCTCACGCCGGTTTGTTTTTAGATCGGCGTGAAGCGATTGCTTATTGCTCTACCAAACAGGACGACCCGAAAGCCGTGCTTCTTTTAAAAAGAGCTACGATGGATCAATTTGACAAGCTAAGGATCTATACACTTGAAAAACTGAACCTGAAAAAAGATTCTATTCGCGATGAGTTTGAAGCGTTGATCGCAAACATGGCAAGCAGCGATCCGAAAGCACTTGTCCGTGCGAAAGCCATCGAACTTTTAGGGAAATATGAAAAGAAAGAATACAAGACAGTATTTATAAAATCATTAGATGACTCATCATATACTGTTGCCGGAAATGCGCTTGATGCATTGATGAAGATTGATACTTTGGCAGGCATCGCTGCCGCAAAAAGATTAGTAAAAGCACCTTCAAAAGGGAAACTGAATAATGCCATCACCACCATATTATTAGGCTCAGGTGATGAAAATAATTTTGATGCCATTGCAGACGGCTTCAGCAAAATGCCGGCTGATCAGGATAAACTCAATTTCCTTGAATCATTCGGGGACCTGATCATAAAAGTGCATAGCATCGAAAAGCTGAAAAAAGGTGTTGATGAGATTGTGAAGTTCCGCGAAGCAATTCCTAAAGAATACAGAACAGATACAGATCCTTTTATCAACAACTATATTCTTAAACAGATTGCCGAGAAAAAAGATTATGACGGGCAGAAAGAACAAGCAGATTATGTGAGATCAAAAATACCTCAGGAGAAAAAGGGGTTTTAAAATAGTTGAAAAGTCTTTATACTTAAAAGCGATTTGAGTTTTCAAATCGCTTTTTAATTTTCGGTTATTCTTCACTGTTAATTTTTAAAACCTAAAAGCGATAGGCTGTTTTTTATAAGATTTTACTTGTCTCCCTCCCTGGATCGCAGGTTGCCACTTCGGCATTTTTTTTATCACACGCACAGCTTCTTCATCTAATAAAGGATCAACCCCTTTCGCTACCTGCACATCTGTTACGCTTCCATCTTTATCAACAATAAATTGAACTACCACTGTTCCCTGCGTATTATTTTTGAGTGCTTTGTCAGGATATCTCAAATGTTTGGAAAGAAATTCAGAGAGCGCAGCTACTCCTCCTGGATATTCCGATTCTTTTTCAAATTCTGAGATCTGATTATTCGGGCTTCCATCTTCTTTAAAAAAAATGGCTGAAATCTGTTTATCATTTTTATACATGGCTTTGCCGGAAATTTTTCCCGATTCATAATATGCTGTCCATTCTCCATCCTTTTTATCCATTTTATTAGATCCTACCATTTTTGCTTTTCCATTGGGATAATAATAAGCCTGCCGACCGTCTGATTTCCCGTCCGTAAAATGATCTTCGCGGCTCAATGAGCCCGTTTCATCATACCATAAAAATTCTCCTTGTTGCTTTTTGCAGGAGTCATCAAGGAAACTGCCTTTCATCTGGAGCTTGCCTGATTTATAATAATCGACAACTGCCCAGACATTTTCTTTTTTTACTTTTTTTCGATAGAATTGAAAATTATCAGCCGTGGTTTCTTTCCATGAAGCATCAAAATAAGAAGTGAGCGTGTCCTGGCAGAAAACTGCAGTTGCAAAAAATGCACAGAAGATAGTTATGCATATTTTTTTCATAGATAATTTTTTAGAAAATATATAATGAGCTTAATAAATAAGAGAGAAATTTGAATCTATTTGAGCGTTAAAATTATCACCTTCTCTTTGTGATATATAAAACCAAGACACATCAAATATATGTGGATAAATTTATTTATTCTTTGCTAATTTAGCCGTCAAATATGTTACGGTTAACTTCAAAAGACAGGATGGCTATTCACCATTTAGCGAAGAAAGCTGAAAGGCTCATACCTCAATATGATGTACGTAATTCAATCTATTGCAGCATACCATTTATAGATGAGATAAAAAAGAAAACACGGTACATTCATTTTTGCAATATTGATAATGAATGGCGGTTTACTGGTACAGCAGATGAGCCTCTATCCGAAACAAAGCAACGTCAAGAAATAAAAAAACATAAAGGCAATA
>DATGIX010000211.1:0-27020 GCA_035295505.1 Puia sp.
CCGTGGTGAACAGTGCCATCTGCAAGAAGCAGAACAGCGGGTTTTAGTGAAGTTGTTGCAGGCATTTATTTAAAAAGTTTTGCAAAGAAAAGCAATTACAAGATTTAAGTTGTTATTAGTTTTTCACAGTTGGGGTTTGCCACAGATTACACAGACAGGCACAGATTAGTTCTCAAGTAGAATATCAATTCCATAATTAAAAAATTTCTGTGTTCATCTGTATAATCTATGGCTACAAAAACAAAAGCCGCACAATCTGCGCGGCTTCTCTATATTTTGTTTGCTTCATTTTTACTTCGCTTCTTTTTCTTCTTTAGCTGCAGGAGCTTCTTCAATTTTTGCATCAGCAGTTTCTGCTTTGGCTTCAGTTGCTTTCTTACGGCTTCCACCACGACGCGTTTTCTTAGCAGCGTCTTTAGTTTCGCCTTTCCCTTTGCCGTAGATTTCATTGAAATCAACCAACTCGATTAGCGCAGTTTCTGCATTATCTCCCACACGTGCTCCTAATTTAATGATGCGAGTGTAACCACCAGGGCGACCCGCTACTTTTTCAGAAACAGTAGAGAACAATTCAGTAACAGCATCTTTATCCTGCAGGTAACTGAATACAACTCTGCGTTGGTGTGTAGTATTTTCTTTTGCTTTAGTGATAAGCGGCTCAGCATACACTCTCAAAGCTTTTGCTTTGGCAAGAGTTGTTACCACTCTTTTATGAGTGATAAGCTGGCAAGCAAGATTGCTCAACAACGCTCTGCGATGTGAAGCTGTTCTGCTTAAGTTCTTAATTTTGTCTCCGTGGCGCATGACTTTTGTTTTTTACCGGCTGCACCGTGTCAGGAATTACAGCCTACATTTATTAATTAGCAAATTAACTGATGTGCGGATGTGCGGATTCAAATCCATTCGCACATCCGCACATTTTCAAATTTGCACATTTACTCGTCATCAATTTTCAACTTGCTCAAATCCATTCCGAAATGCAAGCCTCTTTCGTTCAATACTTGCTCAATTTCAGCCAGTGATTTCTGACCGAAGTTGCGGAACTTCATGAGGTCTTCCTGTTCGTAAGTAACAAGTTCGCTCAAGCTGTTAATTTTTGCAGCTTTCAAACAGTTGAAAGCACGAACAGAAAGGTCGAGGTCTTCAAGCGGCGTCTTCAACACTTTGCGCAATTGCAAAGTCTGTTCGTCCACTAAATCTTCTTTCTTTTCTTCTTTATTATCGAAAGTGATATTCTCATCCGTGATAATCATCAGGTGCTGAATCAGGATGCGTGACGCTTGTTTCACAGCTTCCTCAGGATGAATCGTTCCATCAGTTGAAACTTCCATGATGAGTTTTTCAAAGTCTGTGCGCTGTTCAACACGTGTGTTCTCAATTGAATATTTCACATTCTTTATCGGAGTGAAAATAGAATCGGTAGGAATAAAACCGAATGGAGCTTCTTTCGGTTTGTTATCTTCAGCAGGAACATAACCACGTCCTTTACCGATTGTGATTTCAATATCCAGCTTTGCAGACGAATCCATTGTGCAGATAAGCAGATTTGGGTTCATCACCTCGAAGCTTGCAGTTGCTTCACCGATTGTTCCGGCAGTGAAGTCAGTTCTGTTCTTCAGGCTAAGGATAATTTTTTCCTGACCAACTTCATGGTCAACTTTTTTCTTGAAGCGAACCTGTTTCAGGTTCAGGATAATTTCAACCACATCTTCCGTAACACCTTTCAGTGTTGCGAATTCATGGTCTGCACCTTCGATTTTCACACCCACAATCGCATATCCTTCGAGCGAGTTCAAAAGAACCCTGCGCAAAGCATTGCCAATAGTTACGCCGTAACCTGGCTCCAACGGGCGAAATTCAAATTGTGCTTCAAAATCCGTTGCTTTTTGAAGTATGATTTTGTCTGGTTTTTGAAAATTTAAAATGGCCATATTTAAATTTACGATTTACTAAGTAAGATGTACGATGTCTGAAAATCGCACTCAATTATTAATTACTAATTCTTAATTATCAATTCTACTTGCTATAAAGCTCAACAATCAACTGCTCCTTAATGTTCTCAGGTACGCTTTCACGTTCTGGATAAGCAATAAAAGTTCCTTCAAATTGAGCTTCGTTCCAATCGAGCCAGCTGAATTTTGGGTTTTTGCCTTTTATAGCACTGGTAATTCCAGTGTTGCTTTGAGAACCTTCTTTCAAACCAATCACATCACCGGGCTTTAATTGAAGAGAAGGAACGTTTGAAACGTAGCCATTAACAGTAATGTGTTTATGAGCTACCAACTGTCGAGCAGCCGGGCGTGAAGGAGCAATACCCATACGAAAAACGGTATTGTCTAAACGAGCTTCTAACAATTTGATGAGGTTTTCACCAGTAACACCTTTGCGGCGGTTTGCTTCATCGAAAGTTTTGCGAAACTGGCGCTCCAATACACCATAAGTGTATTTTGCTTTTTGTTTTTCTTTCAACTGCAACGCGTATTCACCTGGGGTTTTACGCTTTTTTGTTGCACCGTGTTGACCTGGAGGGTTGCTATTTTTTGTGAGATACTTACCGTTGCCAAGGATTGGTTCGCCAAAAATGCGGCTAATCCTTGTTTTGGGGCCTGTGTAACGTGCCATGTTTTAGTTTACTTTTTTTGATTTTTTAATGTCGGCGATTTCATCAGTAAAAATCTAAAATCAATGAAACGCCCTGTATGAAATTTCGGATTTGAGGATTTCGAATTGAATGAAGATACCGCAATTCGAAATTCACAATTCGCAAATTCCTTAAACTCTTCTTTTCTTTGGAGGTCTGCAACCGTTGTGAGGAAGCGGAGTAACGTCTTTAATCATTACCACTTCAATCCCACTATTCGACAAAGAACGAATTGCACCTTCGCGACCAGAGCCAGGTCCTTTCACAAAAACGTCTACTCTCTTCAAACCTGCATCTGAAGCCACTTTTGCAGCATCAGCGGCAGCCATTTGCGCAGCATAAGGCGTGTTTTTCTTTGAGCCTTTAAAGCCCATTTTGCCTGCACTGCTTGCAGAAATAACCTGACCTTGTTTGTTAGTAATGCTGATAATGATGTTATTGAAAGTCGCGTTGATATGCGCGTCTCCGTATGCATCAACTTTTACTACTCTTTTTTTCGCCGCCGCTTTCGCGCTATTCGGTGCTTGTGCTTTTGCCATAATTATATTATGATTCCGATATTAAATTAGATTCAATTATTTCTTAGCTGCTACTTTCTTTTTGCCGGCAACTGTCTTACGTTTTCCTTTACGTGTGCGGCTGTTCGTACGAGTGCGCTGACCGCGAACCGGCAATCCTTTACGATGACGGAGACCGCGATAACAAGCGATATCTAACAAACGCTTAATGCTCATCTGAACTTCAGAACGAAGCGCACCTTCCACTTTGAACTCATTCGTAATGGTGTTACGAATAGCATTCAATTCGTCATCATTCCACTGGCTCACTTTTTTATCATAACTGATGCCAGCTTTGTCTAAAATATATCTGGCAGTTGCAACGCCAATACCATATATATATGTGAGACCAATTTCGCCTCTCTTGTTCTTTGGTAAATCTACTCCGGCAATACGTGCCATATTCTTTGTTTATATTTTTTTGTTTAAAACTCAATTTGTCATTTGTAGTTGTTTGAGTTTGCTTGTAACATTGGATTTCTGAACAACAAACTGTAAACTACAAACTCGAAACTACCCTTGTCTCTGTTTGAAACGAGGATTTTTTTTGTTAATAACGTACAGCCTGCCTTTTCTTCTTACAATCTTGCAATCTGCACTGCGTTTTTTAATAGATGCTCTTACTTTCATTTCTTTAAGCTTTTAGCTATTAGCTTTTAGCCTTTAGCGTTTTCAAATTTATCTGCCTTTGCTAACAGCTAACCGCTGGCAGCTAACAGCTATTTACTTGTATCTGAAAATGATTCTTCCCCTTGTCAAATCGTATGGGCTCATCTCGACTCCTACCTTATCACCAGGCAAAATCCTGATGTAATTCATTCTCATTTTCCCCGAGATGGTTGCCAATATCTCATGCCCGTTTTCAAGTTTAACTTTGAACATTGCATTCGATAAAGCTTCTACAATTGTACCATCTTGTTTAATGAGTGCTTGTTTCGCCATATAATTTTTGGGAGCGCAAAGATAGGAATATCATCCCGAAATAAGAAAAAATCGGGGAAAAATTCCTCTTTTTTGTGGATAAACTAAAGTTTTATGTTCCTAAAATCCAATAAATTGCCTCAAATCGAGCTAATAAGCCAGTTCCACCTTCGTCATTTGAGAGTAATGATTCTGCAATTCATGCACGCTGATTGGGTGAGCGATATGCCTCCTATCCTCGCGATACCATATTTCAAAAGAAGAAAAATCGTCTTTTTTATTGAGCAAAATCCTAAACGCGTCTTTTTTATACTTCACAGTCCCGTCGCTATTTTCCACTTTCTCAAAGCCAAATTTATTGAGCTGCTCATCTGTAACCGCTATCGGATATAAATGTTCCGGCTCGTACCAAAAATCCTGTACGTCAGTTTGAACACAAACTAATTTATCCTGTCCGTCCAAATCAGTAACCTCGCCTTCTTTCATTGTTCCTTCGTATTCGGCATTCACGATATCGCCGACTTTGAGTTCATTGTATTTAATCATATAGCAAGCGGTTTTTGTATTCCGAATTTACGGAAGAAGCAGAGATTAAAAAAATTACCCGGAAATAGTTTATGGCTCATAGTTCATTGTTGATAGTTTAAGCCACATTGCTATAAACCACGAACTATTAACTATAAGCTTCCAGCAATCCTTCCAGCACATAATAAACAATCGGGCAGAAAGTAGAATTTTTTAAAGTGAGGTTTTGACGTTTTATAATCACATCTTCATCAGTATAAGGAAAGCGATGGCAATCAGACGGGCGGTTTTCATAAATACTGCAATAATTATCGCTTCCTAAAAAAGGGCATGGTGTTGAATTTGCCACATAATCTCCTTCTTCATCAAGCTTTAAATACGTTTCAATAAAATCGCCTTCTTTCATTTTCAAATGTTTTGAAATTCTTTTTATATCGGGCGTTTTAAATCTTGGAGAATAATTCTTGCAACAGTTTGCACATTTCAGGCAATCAATTTTTTCAAATGCTTCTTCATGCAAGTCTGGCAATTGTTTTAGCACTTTATTTTTATCTGCTCTTTGCAAAAAATTTTTATAAATCTTCTGTCGCTCAGCAGATTTTTTTTCCCAATTATCAAGAAGTTTGTTGTTTCTCATCATTCGCAAATTAGCACATTCGCAAATCCGCACATTATAAATTATTTTTGCAAATCGTGAATTCGCTTCGTGAACAAATATTAATCCTCACCAGCACTCCGATTTATATTATTATCATCGGGCTGGAAATTTTGCTGAGCAATTATCAGCACAGGAAATTATATACATGGAAAGATACTGTCGCCAATATTTATCTGATGCTGCTGAATGGCGGAATCGATTTGCTTTTCCGTGCCGTGTATGTTGTCGTGCTCAATTATTTTTACATCCATCATTTCATTTCTTTCACGAATGTTGTTGCATATTGGTTCATCTTATTAATCGCTGAAGATTTTTTGTATTACTGGCTTCATCGCTTCGACCATGAAATCCGTTTTTTCTGGGCAGTTCATGTCACGCATCATTCCTCTGAAAAAATGAATTTCACGGTAGGATTTCGCTCATCTGTTTTTCAGCCTTTGTATCGTTTTATTTATTTCATTCCATTAGCATTGTGCGGCTTTAAACCCATTGATATTATTTTTATTTATGCCGCCACTCAGATTTGGGGAATTTTTGTTCACACGGAATTGATTCATAAAATGGGCTGGCTCGAATATATTCTGGTAACACCTTCGCACCATCGCGTTCATCATGCATCCAACCCAAAATATCTGGATAAAAATATGGGCATGTTCTTAATCATCTGGGACCACATGTTCGGCACTTTTCAACCTGAATTATCAGACGATAAATATCAACCAAAAAAATATGGTTTGACAAAAAATATTGAAAAGAAAAATGCTTTTAATATCGTCTTTCACGAATGGAAAAATATTCTGAGAGATGTTTTAAGAAAAGATATTTCCTGGAAAGAAAAATGGAGTTATGTTTTCGGCCCGCCGGGCTGGAGCCATGATGGAAGCAGCTTCACGAGTGAAGAGTTAAGAGAGCAAGAAAATAATGAGATTGGAGATACTGGATACGAAATTGCTTATGAAAGCTGATTTACGATTTCTCAAAGCGCAACTGTTGAGCATCATTTCAAAACGACATTCTGTTAACTACTAAGCATTCAAAAGACAAATTTTTAGTATTTTTGAAGTATGACAAAAAAGCCACTTTATACCATCGGACACGGCAGTAGAAAGTCAGAAGACTTTCTTGCTTTGCTGAAGGAGTTTGGCATTGAATACCTCATTGATGTTCGTTCGCAACCATATTCAAAATTCAATCCACAGTACAATCAGAACGATCTTAAATTTCTTTTGGAACGTAACGGGATAAAATATGTTTTTATGGGCGACAATATTGGCGGCAGACCCAAAGACACATCTTGTTATGATAGTGAGGGAAAAGTTGATTACGAAGTTGTAAAGACGAAGGAGTTTTTCATTAACGGAATTGAAAGACTAAAAAATGCCTACAACAAAGACATCAATGTTGTAATTATGTGTAGCGAGAGTAAGCCTTGTGAATGCCATAGAAGTAAATTAATTGGAAAGGTTTTAAACACAGACAATATTATTTTAAAACACATTGACGAAAACGGAAAAGTTAAAGACCAAGCAACTGTAATAAACGAACTTAATAAAGGACTTTCTGCAATTGATTTGTTTGGTAACCCTATAAACGTCACATCAAGAAAAACTTATTTATAAGTATGGAGTTCTTCACAATAGGAGTTTACAACTCAACAGAAAACGAGTTCTTCAATAAACTTACCCAAAATAATATTGATACATTTTGCGACATAAGGCAGCGTAGAGGTGTCAGAGGAGCAAAATACTCTTTTGTAAACAGTAATCGTCTTCAAGAAAAATTAAATGACTTAGGCATTAAGTACGGCTATATTCAAGATTTAGCACCAACAACAGAAATTCGAGAATTACAAAAGGAGATAGACGCTGAAAAAGGAGAATTAAAAAGTGAAAGACAAGAATTGGGAAAGGTTTTTGTAATTGAGTATAAAAATAAAATATTGGGGAATTTTGACTTTGAAAAATTCTTTGAAAACCTTGATAATATTGGAGCAAATAAAATTGCACTCTTTTGTGTTGAAGAGCATCCCGAAGCTTGCCATCGGTCAATTGTCGCTAATAAATTATCTGATAATTTCAATTTTAAAATTACTCACCTCTAAAAATGGAAGTACTGATTTTATCAAAAACTCATTTTGGCAACAATGTTTGTGTTGGCGGAATGGTATTGAATAATAATCAGTACATAAGATTGCTTAATCCTGGAGGTTGGTATCAATTCGCCGATACAGAACTGAATATAGGCGATATATGGGATATTCAATTTACACCAAGTAATCCTCTTGTTGAACCACACAATGAGGACGTAATAATGCATTCAAAAATTTATGTCAGGTCAATTGATAACATAACAAATTTTATTCAAGGTCGTGGTTTATTAATTTGGAGGGGGTCTATAAACAATATTTTTGAAGGTAAGCTAAGGTGGGCAAATTCTGGAGCAGGGTTTCTCTCAAGAAATTTTCCAGACTACCCAAGCCATAGTATAGGGTTTTGGTTAAGTGACAGACCACTTTCATATGAGAATGACCATTATTTTTATCCAACTGGAAATAACTTTAATAGAAGGAAATTAAAATATAAGGGTATTCCTAACCCTGTTGACATAATTCCTGCAAATACTTTGCTAAGGGTAAGTTTGGCAAAGTGGTGGGAACCTGCAGACTCTGATATAGAAGATAGATGCTATTTACAGCTTTCAGGTTGGTATGACTACGAGGTTGAAAATAATGCTATAGAACCTCTTGATGATTTACCCTTCTAAAAAAAGAATGTCCAACAAAAGGTTTGCCTCAAACGAAAAATTATTGCAGGAAAGAATTACTATGTTCCGAGAGGAAGTAGTAAATCCCAAATCTCCATTCGTAAATCAATTCGCCGCTGCATCTCTCGCACTTGCATCAAGCACTCTTCCGGCTCCTACAAAATGCGTGGAATAATATCCGTCGCTCATGTCGCTAATCATCACGCCTGAAACAGATGCATGGACGAATTTATTATTGCGTAGATAAACGCCGACATGTGTCACCGTTTTCTTTCTTCCATAAGTGTGAAAGAAAACAAGGTCACCTTCATGCAGGTTATTTTTTTTGACCCGCGGCGTCGCGATGTATTGGTCTTTCGACATGCGCGGCAAATTGCTGATGCCATACACATTCGACATTAATGTGGAAACGAATGCAGAACAATCGATGCCTTCTTTGTCGCTTCCACCAAAATGATATTTTGTGCCATACCATTCTTCCATGAAGTCGAGCAGTTTTTCATTTTGCATTTCTTCTACCGATGCATCTTCAAGAATCGCATATTTGAATTGAAGCGAAGAATAATTTTCGATTGCTGAGTTATGAGAAATATGTGCTGAAGGACGATAAGTCGCTGTTCTTTTATAAGTATTATTTGTGGCTACTGTTTCAGGATTTTTTTTGTTATCTCCGTTAATTGAAACATTATCGATGAACTGTAGAGAAGATTGCTTTTGCGGAGTTGAATTGGTAGAACTACTGGAGTTCGTCGGTTTCAGCGTGCTACAGCTTGTAATGAAAGAGGTTATCGCAATAAGTAAGAAAATATTTTTCATTCTCGCTCATTTTGAGGTTTGGTGCACAACTCGCGAAGATAAACAAATATCTGAAGATTTTATTGTGGAAAGAATGTTATAATCACTGAACGATTATTGTTCATGTTTGTTCTTAATTGCAGGCTTGTATGGGCTCTTGATTTATTTTACCACAGAGGCACGCGGAGTTTAGCGCAGAGTTTCTCAGAGAAAACTTGGTGCAACTCTGTGAAATAACTCAGCGAAACTCTGTGGTTAAACCACTGAAAACTGGAAGCTAAAAATGAAATTCTCTCACCTTCACGTTCACACGCAATTTTCTTTGTTAGATGGTGCTGCCTCTATTCAAAGCCTCTATAAAAAAGCGATTGCGCATAATATGCCTGCGCTTGCAATCACCGACCACGGAAATATGTTCGGTGCATTTGAATTTGTGGCGGAAGCGCACAAACATAAAAATGAAGATGGCTCATTAAAAGTGAAACCGATTGTTGGCTGTGAATTTTATGTGGTGGAAGACAGGCATCGCAAAGCATTTACAAAAGAGCAAAAAGATGAACGCTATCATCAGGTGTTGCTGGCGAAAAATAAAATCGGTTATCAGAATTTAATAAAGCTTACATCGCTGGGTTATCTCGAAGGCATGTACAGCAAATATCCTCGAATTGATAAGGAACTACTCATAAAATATAAAGAAGGTTTGATTGCGACAACGTGTTGCATTGGTGCTTATGTGCCGCAAACCATTTTGCACGAGAGCGAAGAAAAAGCAGAGAAAGAATTCAAATGGTGGCTCGATGCTTTTGGTGATGATTATATTATCGAACTGCAAAGACACAATATTAACGAGCAGGAAAAAATCAATAACACGCTTTTAAAATTTGCGAAGAAATATAATGTGCCTGTCATTGCAACAAACGACAGCCATTATACAGAGCGTGATGATTATAATGCGCATGATATTCTGCTTTGCATCAACACAGGAGAAAAACAAAGTACGCCCGGGCTTGATGATTTTGTGAATGATGATTCATTAGTAAAAAATCGCCGTTTCAAATTTCCCAACGACCAGTTTTATTTTAAGTCGCCGGAAGAAATGAAAGAGCTCTTCAGCGATGTTCCTGAAGCGATTGATAATACGAATTTGGTTGCTGATAAAGTCGATGTATTAAATCTGAAAAAAGATATTCTGCTTCCAGCGTTTCCTGTTCCTGCATCTTTTCAGGTTCATAAAGATGATAACCTGAATCAATGGGAATATTTGAAACATATCACGATGGAGGGCGCAAAAAAAAGATACAATGAAATCAATGCAGACTTGCAGGAACGAATCGATTTTGAATTGTTCACGGTGAAGACGATGGGGTTTGCAGGATATTTTTTAATTGTGAGCGATTTCATCAAAGCAGGTCGTGATATGGGAGTGTTCATAGGTCCCGGTCGTGGTTCTGCTGCAGGAAGTGTGGTTGCATATTGCATTGGCATTACTAATATCGACCCAATAAAATACAACCTGCTGTTCGAAAGATTTTTGAATCCTGATAGAAAATCGATGCCGGATATTGACACCGATTTTGATGATGAAGGCAGGCAAAAAGTGATTGATTATGTCGTAAACAAATATGGGAAAAATCAGGTTGCGCAGATTATTACTTATGGAACGATGGCGGCGAAGATGAGCATCAAAGATGTTGCACGTGTGATGGATTTGCCATTGCCTGAATCAAATGCATTGGCAAAGCTTGTTCCTGAACGTCCGGGAACTTCTTTAAAAAAAGTATTGCACGCACCTGCGAACAAAGCTGATGAAAATGTTTTTCCGGATGAAATGGAAAACCTGAAAAAAATCCGAGAGATATATAATGGCAACTCACTTCAAAGCAGAGTGCTGCATGAAGCGGAAAGATTGGAAGGCTCAGTGCGCAACACAGGTTTGCATGCGGCAGGAATTATTATCGCGCCTGATGATTTGTATAATATCATTCCGGTTTGCACCGCGAAAGATTCTGAACTATTGGTAACACAAATTGAAGGAAGCATTATAGAAGATGCAGGTGTTATCAAAATGGATTTTCTGGGATTAAGAACATTGAACGTTTTAAAAACGGCACTTGAGCTCATCAAAGAAAATCATGGGATTGACATTGATATTGATACCATTCCACTCGATGATAAAAAAACTTTTGAATTGTATCAGCGTGCTGAAACCATTGGCACGTTCCAGTTTGAAAGTCCAGGCATGCAAAAATATTTGCGTGATTTGAAGCCGGATGTATTCAATGATTTGATTGCGATGAACGCATTGTACCGCCCGGGCCCGATGGCATATATCCCAAATTATATCGACCGCAAACATGGTCGCGAGCAGATTGCTTATGACTTGGCGGAAATGGAAGAATATCTCAAAGATACTTATGGCATTACTGTTTATCAGGAACAGGTGATGTTGCTTGCGCAAAAAATTGCAGGCTTCACCAAAGGCGAAGCGGATGTGTTGCGCAAAGCAATGGGGAAAAAAGACCGCAAGACGCTTGATAAAATGAAGAGCAGTTTCATTAAAGGTGCGACTGCAAAAAATCATCGTGCGGAAACGCTTGAAAAAATATGGACGGACTGGGAAGCATTCGCACAATATGCTTTCAATAAATCTCATTCCACTTGTTATGCTTACGTTGCTTATCAAACTGCGTATTTAAAAGCGCATTATCCCGGCGAATTCATGGCTGCGGTGTTGAACCACTCAGGCAGCATTGAAAAAATCACCTTTTTCATGGAAGAGTGCAAGCGCATGGGATTGAAAGTGCTCGGCCCTGATATTAATGAATCTAAAAAAGGATTTGCGGCTAACCTTAACCGTGAAATCCGCGTTGGTCTTGGCGGATTGAAAGGCGTTGGCGAAGCTGCTGTTGAAAGCATTATCGCTGAAAGAAAAAAGAACGGAAACTTCACAACGATTTTTGATTTGATAAAACGCGTGAACCAACGTGCGGTTAATAAAAAGACTTTAGAAAATCTGGCGTATGCAGGTGCTTTCGATTGCTTTTCAGAAATGCATCGCGCACAATATTTTTTCATGCCGCAAGGCGACACATCGACCGGTCTTGAAAAAATTATCCGCTTTGGAAATATTTATCAGACCAATTCAAACCAAAATACGAACAGTTTGTTTGGAGAGCTTACGATGCCTGACATTGCCACGCCAAAAATTCCAAACTGTGAGCCCTGGGCTTTAACGGAATTGCTCGACCACGAAAAAGAAATTATTGGCATGTTCATCAGCGGGCATCCACTCGACCATTTTAAATTCGAGATAAATCATTATGGGATTACGAAGCTCAACGACTTCAATGAAATTAAAGAATCTGTTGCATTGCAAGCGAATCCAAATAAAGTTTATCGGATTGCAGGATTGGTTGTCGATGCGCAACATCGTGCTACAAAAACAGGAAAACAATTCGGCTCTTTTTTTATTGAAGATTATTCCGGCAAAACCGAGTTCCTTTTATGGAATGAAGATTATGTGAAATATTCAAATTATCTGGAAAAAGGAATGAACCTTTTCATCACAGGTTCCTTCCGTCAGAGATATAATAAAAGTGAATTTGAATTTAAAGTGGACAGGATGATGTTGCTCGAAAGCATCAAACAACAGTTAACGAGACAAGTGATAATTGATATGGAAGCGAGGTTTTTGAACGATGAGAAAATCCGGTTTATAGAAAGAAATGTTAAGAGCTTTCCCGGAAAATCAACGCTCAAGTTCAATATCAGTGAGCCGAAGAGCAATTTCAAGATTAGCATGTATACACTTGACAACGGTTTTGAGATGAATGACGAAATGGCTGCCTTTTTGGACGGCTCACCTGAAATGGAAGTGCAGGTTGTGACAGCCTGAAATTAATTTAATGTCATAACATCAGATGATGCGTTTTGGAAGTATTTTTGCACTCTTTTCACGCAACGACACAACGAAGGAAAGGTTAATAACAGTTTTGGAGGATTGTGAAAAACTTGTGTCGCGTGAACGACGAAATAAATGAGAAAGATTATTCAACTTTACATAAAATTTTAAAACATTTATTATGGCTGTAGAACTCACAGATACGAACTTTCAGGAAAAAGTAATTTCCTCAGATAAATTAACGGTGGTGGATTTTTGGGCAGAATGGTGTGGTCCTTGCCGCGCAATCGGTCCGGTTATCGAAGAATTGTCGAAAGAATACAACGGCAAAATCAATGTAGGCAAAGTGAATGTTGATCACAACCCACAGTTGTCAATCAACTACGGCATCACTTCAATCCCTGCTATCCTTTTCATCAAAGGCGGAAAAGTGGTTGATAAATTGGTCGGCGCACAACCGAAAGGAAACTTCGTGAAAAAAATCGAAGCACATATTTAATTATTAAGTGCAGTTAAAATATAAACCTTGAAGATTTTAAAGTCTTCGAGGTTTTTTTATTTTCTTTTGTGTCCTCAACTGCATTGCTACTATTGAGCTTTTCTTGCATCGCACTCTTGTGCGGTAGGAATTCTATTCAGCAATTATCTGAACCACTGATTTTATGCGATTAAACTAATTCTTCTGATTAGTATTCTTGAAGCAATCAGGTTAATCACATAAATCAGATAAATCCTGGTTCAGACAATTGGATTTCAAACCGAGTAGTGAGTTGTGAATTGTCAATAGTCAGTAGGTTCTTGCTTATTAATGAAGAACCTTAAAGATTTTTGCTTTCATTCACAATTGACAATTCACCACTCACTACATCAGCCCATTGAAAAATTGAAAGCTCAGGCTGCATTTTTAAAATAAAAACAGAAGCGAACTCCTCATGTGTAGCAGTACAATCGCCATTTGCGAGTACCAGATTTTCCCCGATGATATCAAACAAAGTCATTGTATCAGTTCTGTAAATGACAGCAACTTTATGCATCTCCTTATTAGTAACATCTGATGAAATAATATGAAACTGAAATTTGTCAAATGGAATATTTGTGATGCCCAATGAATCTTTAAGATTCAGGATGATATTATTGAGCGATTTCACATACAAGCCTATCGCAAAACCTACTTTATAATGTAGCGAATTTGCTTTCGGATTATTAGCAATCATTTTTTCAATCGTATTGAATTTCTTTTCAGGATTATAAATTTGCGACTGCATCAAAAATTCAGAATAAGAATCATTGAAAACGTCTGTTTCAAATTCAGTTTGTGAATCAAAATCGATGACATGTTTGAATGCGAATTTTATTAATGCTTTTGCCATAAATCATTTTTTAGTTTTAGCCAAAGATTACACAGATAAGCACAGATGTCGTTCGATTTTATTTTGCTGTTGCACATTGCTGAATAGAATTCCATCCGTACAAGAGTGCGACGCAACGATGCTCAATAGTAGCAATGCTGCTTGAGACATAATTCTTAGCTATAACAATCACTAGTTGGCAGCCTTCTGCGAGGATTGATGACTGATGAGTGAAAACTGCCGACTACTCCTACCCTGCTGCATGAATCGTATGCGCTAAATCATAACCACCTGTTGTTGAATTTGCAGTTAACGTTGCCAATTCATTCGTATAGCCATCACTGAAAATTCCGTCCTGCGAAGTTGTGATTGAATTTTCTCCATGTGTCGAGTACAACGAAGTTTTATAAACTGCCTGCGTAATATCATCAGGAAAAGCAATCTGTGTTGTCAATATTGAATTATTGCTTCCTTCATTGCTACTGTTTGCTGCGCTGTAAACCTGAACGTGAATATGTGTTACTCTTCCTGTGTACCAACCCGGATAAATGCTCGTAAATTTCACTTGACCATTACTGTCTGTTGTTTGTCTTCCGCGCAGCCATGTTTCACCGCTATAATCTTTTGTGCCGAGATATCCTGATTGGTTTGCATAGCCTGAGTAATAACCATCTTTATTGCAATGCCAGATGTCAACAACGACATTTGCAAGTGCAGCGCAACTATTGTTTGTGTTCAAAATAGTAAGCGCGATGTCAAGCTGAAGCCCTGTTTGCGTTCCTTCTGTAATATCAGTTCGAACAAGCGCAGAACCTCTGCTTGTATAAAGCGGGTACGGACCATCGGTCTCAGAGTTAGTGACAGTGCAGCTTCCGCTCGTTGTGTCTCCACTCGTTGAAGAGCTGCTACCACTATCTTTTTTGCAGGCTTCCATCATCAGCGGAACGGATGTTGCGCCGACTAATAAGCTCTTGATAAATTTTGCACGTGATTGTTCCATGGTGATTTTCATTTTTGGTTGTGAAAATTCAATTTTCAAAAAGTAGAAACTTGCATGTGTCAGGTTTGATGAGAGTACTTCACAAATGAAAAAGAAGTTGCCTGATTATTTGAGTGTGCAGACGAACAGAGCTTATGTGCCGATGAATGAAAAACCCCGCAATTTTTGCGGGGCTGGATTATTAAAAACGGGCTGTCGCCGAAACCTTCTGTTTTATGATGCTGCTATTTTGAAATTATTATTATGCATATTCCACTCCGCTTTTTTTGCCAGAATCATTTTCAATTTCTCTCTTGCTTTTGACAAATTTGATTTTGATGAGCCGATTGAAATTCCAAGCTGCGCAGCAATTTCTTCGTGCGACATTCCTTCCATCACAAAAAGATTGAAAACAGCTCTGTAAGCGGGAGTCAATTCACGAATGGCGCTCAAAATATCCTTATAAGAAAGCATATCAAAACCATTGTCGCTTCTGTCTGCAACTTCTTCAGCTTGTTTTGAAAGAGTTCTCACATTGGAAGAAGCAGCTTTCCTAAAATGGTCGATGCAAGTGTTGATGAGAATTCTTTTGAACCACCCTTTTAATGTTGCAAGTGTATCATCATATCTTGCTTCATCAAATTGATGAATATTTTTAAACAGTTTGATGAATGCCTCGTGAACGATGTCCTGAATTTGGTCCGTGCTATATGCATAGCATGTTTTCAAAGCAAAACCGTTCAGCAGCTCATACAACTGTTTTTGACTGGCTCTGTCGTTATTGCGACAACCTTCCAGCAAAATGCCAAGATGTGCATTTGTTGAAATCAAGGAGAAAACTTTAAGAGTAGATTTTTGCTATGTGCGGAGTTGTTATTGTTATAACGACAAAGTAAATAAATATTGTATGCAATGACCCGACTTTATCGGTTAATTGAAGAAATGTGCCGATGGAGTTCAGAGTTTTGAGTCGATAGTTCAGAGTCAGTTACTTTATAATCGAACTTCAAACTCTGAACTTTAGACTCAAAACTCTTAACTCCTAACTATTCTTCCATTGTTCAATAAAACCCGAATAGCTATTACTGATTGGTAATTCAACAGAAGACAATAGCACTCTCCTATTCAACACAGATTTTATTTTTTTTACAGAAACAATATAGCTTCTGTGAATTCTTTTGAATTTATCAGCAGGCAGTTTTTCAAGTGCATTTTTTAAAGTCATTAATGTGAGCAAAGGTTTTGCAGAAGTGAAATGGATTTTGATATAATCATCTAAGCTTTCGATGTATTCAATATCCTCTAACAAAATTTTAACAAGCCTGTATTCAGAATACACGAAAAGGCTTTTGCTCTGTTCTTCAGATGATGATTGTTTGTAATGGTAATATTCAACCGCTTTTTCAACAGCTTTTGAAAAACGATTGAAATCGATTGGCTTCAACAGATAATCCAGCGCATTCAATTCAAAGCCTTCGAAAGCAAATTTTCTATATGCTGTGGTGAAAATAATCATCGGTTTATCTTTCAATGATTTCACTAAATCAAGACCATTAATATCAGGCATATTAATATCGACAAATAAAAGATGAACATTCGTATTGCGCAAAAAATCTGCGCCTGAAACAGCATCATCAAATGTCTGTACCATTTCTAATTCAGGAAATTTAGAAACATATTCCCTGATTAAAGCCAGCGCAAGCGGCTCATCGTCTATTGCAACACATCGTAGTTTCATGTTTGATAAAAATAAAAATCAAGTTAGCAGTTACCAGTTTGCAGTTTGCAATTCAATTTCAAATTTTATTTTGACATCGCTATGTCAGGAACTACTGCCGACTGCAAACTGTTGACTAAAGACTTTCCTCACACTTGCAGCGTCAACTGCACCGTATAAAAACTGTTCTCATTACTAATATTCAAAAAATGTCTGTCATGATAAAGATATTCCAATCTCTTTTTTGCATTTTCAATACCAACTCCTTTTCGTTCTTCATGAATCGACGAATTGAAAATTCTATTCCTGCAGAAAAAAGTGATGGTCTTTGCTTCGGCAAATAATTTGATGTCGATTCCCGAAGGCTCATGTTTGCTGACCCCGTATTTAAAAACATTTTCAATAAAGCTCATTAATATCAACGGCGTAATTTTTTTTTGTTCAACATTACCTTTTATTTCAAGATTGATATTTGCTTTATCGCCAAGCCTTATTTTTTGAAGCCCGATATAATCTGTGATGCAATCAATCTCATCCTGTAAAAGCACATAATCTTCCGTCGCTTCATCAGTTACATAGCGCATAATGTTCGAAAGCTTCATAATACAATCAGCCGTGTTTTCATTTTTTGTGACTGCCAATGAATAAATATTATTCAGCGTGTTGAATAAAAAATGTGGGTTAATCTGCGCTTTCAAAAATGAAAGTTCAGCATTTGCTTTATCTGCTTCTGCTCGTGAAGCACGTTGTTCGGTCTGATGCCATGTTTGAGTAATGCTTATCGCAGTGCTGACACCAATCACCATCACGAGCAAAAAAATACTGATGGCATCAATCCTTCTCGGTGGATGATTTTGAGCCATATCGGGCGGACGATGAAAATCATCTGGTTTTGGCGGCTCCCGGAAATTTTCTGTGTTCTCCATTCTCTGAGGCATTCGAGGAGGTGGATTACCGGAAAGCAATCCATCAAAAGGTTTGACGAAACTTATAATTATTATCATCAAAAAAATAACTGCCAGATAAATACCGAATTTCTTTTTCAAATAAAATTGAGGAACAAGAAATAAAGCATTGAAATAAAAGGCCGCAATATATGTGATGAAGAAAATAAAATAATTCAGTGAAAAAAGAACAGATATAATACTCGCACCTTCCGGTTGATTGGAAATAAACAAAAGCGGCAAGCTCAGAAAAATGAGCCATACAACGCAATGCGCAATCACTGAAGATGCTTTCATCTTAAGCATGTGCAAAGTAATGAACTTGCACTGATTAATATGGCGAAGTATCGGTAGCCAATTAAAATGTAAAGGTGATTAATGATGGATTTCATTCATAGCTTTTGCATCATGCTTATATTTAAATGCAAAAGGAAATATGATTGCAAGCACCAATGCATAAGCAGCAAAAGTGAACCAGATAGAAGACCAATCTTTCACGCCCGAACAAGCTCCGGAAATATTTGTTGTAAAATGGTCAACGACCTTGCCGGCAGCCCAACCACCTATAATAGCACCCAGTCCATTCGTCATTAGCATAAATAATCCTTGTGCGCTTGCACGCACTCGTTTGTCAGCTTCTCGTTCTACAAACAAAGAGCCGGAGATATTGAAAAAATCAAATGCCATTCCATACACAATCATCGACAGCACTAAAAATATGAGACCTTGAGCTGGGTTTCCAATTCCGAATAATCCAAACCGTAACACCCACGCCAACATACTAATCAGCATTACTCTTTTTATGCCAAATCGTTTCAGAAAAAATGGAATAGCAAGAATGAATAAGGTCTCTGAAACTTGCGATAATGAAATCAATAAACTCGGATGGTCAACAGCAAAAGTTCCTTTGTAAGCAGAACTGAAATCATTTAAAAAAGGTTGACCAAATGCATTTGTTATCTGTAGTGCAGCGCCCAACAACATAGCAAACAAAAAGAAGATAGCCATTTTTGGCTGCTTAAATAAAACGAATGCATCTAAGCCTAACATTTCAGCAAATGAAGAGCCTTTTGTTGCTCTTGCTGGTTTGCAAGCGGGCATTGACAAAGAATAAATCCCCATCACAACACCTGCTGTTGCTGCGAATAAAAATTGATTAGAACTTTTTGTCCAACCCAATAGATCAACTCCCCACATAGCAACAATAAAACCAACCGTTCCCCAAACACGAATTGGCGGGAATATTTTTTGAACATCGAAATTTTTTTGAGTTAAAATGCTATAAGAAACTGTATTGTTCAACGCAATGGTTGGCATAAAAAAACAACTGTTCAAAAGCATTACAGGATAAAACAAATTCACATCTTTTATAGTGCTCGCCCAATATAAAATTGCCGCTCCTAAAAGATGACAGATGCCCAAAACCTTTTCTGCATTCATAAATCTATCAGCAATTATTCCAATAATTGTGGGCATAAATAATGAAGCAATACCCATGGTGCCATAAGTCGCGCCTACTAATCCGCCACGTTCACACAAGTCTCCTGGAAAAGTAAACATGTAACCTCCAAGCGAAATGAGCCACGAGCCCCACACAAAAAATTCCAGAAAATTCATCAGGATAAGACGGAACTTGATGTTCATCTGCAAATCATTTTGGTTTAAAATTCAGATAGCGGAAGATAGGAAATGATTTTGGGATTTTTTCGATTTCGGATTTCGAATTGAAAATTGCGAAAACATAACAAGTTTCTTACAATCCGAAATTTTAAAATCCACAATTCGAATTTCCCGTGTTCTTATCTTTGCAAGATGATATCAACAAAGAATTCCATCGAAGAAATTATAACAAGTGAAAAAAATAAATCACTTCAATCCATCGGAGAAAAAATTTATAATAAAGAACGTATCAATGAAGAAGAAGGCATACTATTATTTGAACAGGCTTCCCTCCCATTCGTTGGTGCATTAGCAAATTTTGTCCGTGAAAGATTGCACGGAAACAAAACTTATTTCAACAGGAATTTTCATATTGAGCCCACCAATGTTTGCGTTTTTTCCTGTGCATTCTGCGCATACTCTCGATTATATGCACATCGTGAAGAAGGCTGGGAACTCAGCTCAGAGCAAATCATGCATATTATCAAAAGCTACGACGGCAAACCAGTAACAGAAGTTCATATCGTCGGCGGTGTTCACCCAAAACTGAACATGCAATTCTTTATTGACGTGATGAAGCAAATTAAATCTCACCGACCGGATTTGCATATTAAAGGTTACACCGCAGTTGAATTAGATTATATGTTCCGCAAAGCAAAAGTTTCGGCAGAAGAAGGATTGAAAATTTTGCATGAAGCCGGATTGGATTCATTGCCCGGTGGTGGTGCAGAAATTTTTCACCCTGAAATACGTGAACAGATTTGCTCTGATAAAGTAAACGCAGAAGGCTGGCTGAACATTCATGCAACTGCACACAAATTAGGAATGCATAGCAACGCAACCATGTTATACGGACATATTGAAAAATACTGGCATCGTATCGACCACATGGAAAGATTGAGAAAATTGCAGGACGAAACGCATGGCTTCAACACTTTTATTCCGTTAAAATTTCGCAATAAGGATAATGACATGAGCCATGTTCCTGAAAGCACCGTTGTAGAAGACATGAAATTATATGCAGTCGCAAGATTATACATGGATAATTTCCCTCATCTGAAAGCCTATTGGCCAATGCTCGGACGGCAAAATGCGCAGCTCACATTATCTTTTGGCGTGAATGATTTGGATGGAACGATTGACGACTCTACAAAAATTTATTCCATGGCAGGAAGCGAAGAACAACATCCTTCCTTAACAACTACTCAATTGGTGTCGCTCATTAAGCAAGCCAAACGCGAACCTGTTGAAAGGGACACCTTGTATAATGAAATTAAAAATTATAAAGACATTGACCTTACCGAAATGGAAACAAATGCGTTGTACAATTAAGTAGTGAATGGTGAATAGTCAATGGTTAATAGCTCCACTCAATTAATCACAGCATGAATTTGAAATACTTATTTTTATTCGCTTTTTTATTTTGTTCAACAAGAAATCTTTTTTCACAAAACCTACCTGCTTTTAAAATAATCCCGCTTGGAGTAAAAGGCGGAAGTGATGAGAGCAACCTTTCATCATATATGGTTGCTCCCATCAATTCTGAAAATTATATTTGTCTTGATGCCGGCACATTGCATGCAGGCATTCAGAAAGCCATTGAAAAAGATTTATTAAAAGGAAGTGCAAATGCAATCTTGCGAAATAACGTTAAAGCCTACCTGATTTCACATCCACACCTTGATCATGTTGCCGGGCTTATTATTAACTCGCCGGATGATTCTTCAAAAAATATTTACGCTTTGCCTTTTTGCCTTGATGTTTTCAAAAGCAATTATTTCACCTGGAAAAACTGGGCAAATTTTGCCAATGAAGGTGATAAGCCCGCATTAGGGAAATATCATTATATCTCGTTAGACACTGCAAAAGAAACCCACATCGAAAACACGGAAATGTTTGTTCAGCCGTTTATGCTAAGCCATTCAAATCCATATAAAAGCACTGCGTTCCTGATCAGAAAAAACAGTGCTTATTTGTTATATCTTGGAGATACAGGTTCGGATGAAATTGAAAAAGCTGATAACCTTTCTTTATTATGGCAAGCTGTTGCTCCGCTCATCCAATCAAAAACGCTAAAAGCCATTTTCATTGAAACATCTTTTCCTGATGAACAATCAACAAAACAACTTTTTGGGCACCTCACTCCTGCTCTGCTCATAAGTGAAATGAAATCATTAAGCAAATTCACAGGGACAGACGCGTTGAAAAACTTTCCGGTTATCGTCACTCACATGAAACCTTCTTCCAATAATGCGGAAGCAAAAATTGAAAGCGAGCTGATTACTGAAAACTCATTAGGGCTTCATTTGGTTTTTCCAAAACAGGCAGAAAAATTTGAATTTTAAAACGAGCCTGAATTCTTATTGCTTTTGATATTTCTCAAAAACTTCCAGCGAACCAGAAGCATCTGATTTTATCGTCATCCAGTTTTTTTCATCTTCCAGCTTCACGTAATAATCAATGCTGGTGTCTGTTGAAACTTCAGTCACTCCAAAAATTTTCTTATCAGCATATTTTTTTCTGATTTTATATAAAATATTAATCGGCAAGTTATCTTCCTGATAATATCTTTTCGATCTTAAATAATTGCCGTCTTTGTCATAGTCAACAACAACCTGGATATTGCTTTCCTGAAAATGTACCATATACCGGTCAGAGAATTCCTGCCAGTTTACTTTTTCTGCTGATGGGAAGGTTTTTTTGAATGCCTGAATCACTTTTTCGTTCACTTCTTTTTCATTGAATGCCAAAGCCTGAAAAACGGAAGCAATCATTAGAAAGCCAAATAGGCCTACATACTTTTTCATGATGGGAGAATTTAAAATGAATAATAAAACATCTGCGTAAAAGTATTTTCATTACACATGCATTGTGAAACAACTACATTTCCGGTAATGCGAAAATTGTCGCATCCATTTCAATCAATCACTACAATTACTTAAGGATGATAATATGCAACTGAAGCAAGACAAAATACGAATGAGAACAATGCCACAAATTGCGTGAAACGCATTAAGGTTTTGTTAAACTGGAATGATGGCGATAGTACATTATATTCCTGTGATGCCAATCACATTTCGCTTATCCATTTTTTAAATGAGGCGGAATTTTCCTGACTGATAATAATTTCTTCATTTACAGGCAACATCAGCTCAAGGCTTATCTTGCTTTTCTCAAGCGGTTTGAATCTTTTTACGAAGTTTGCATTGATAATATATTTTCGGTTTGCTCTGTAAAAAAATTTTTCATCAAGCTCTTCTTCCAATTCTGCGAGGTTACTTTTTTCAGCGAGATATTTTCGATTGTCTTTGTCAACTAAAAAAATCAGTTTGTGTTCAGTAAAAAAATAAGCAATGTCCTCCACTTTCACAGTTTGAAATTCCATGCCACGCTTCACAAGTATCCTTGATTTTTTCTTTTCCTGATTATTCAAAAACTCCAGCACTGAAGAGTGATTACTTACAAAGTGGCTTTGCAGGTTCTTATATTTTTTTATAGCAGATTTAAGTCTTGCTGAATTTATAGGCTTAAGCAAGTAATCTATCATGTTATAATCAAAAGCATCGGTGAGGTATTTGTCGTATGCAGTGGTGAATATCACGGGGCAGGTGATGGTGCACTTTTTAAAAATACAAAAAGACAAACCATCTGAAAGCTGAATATCCATTAATATGATATCCGGCTGAGGGTTTTCCTGAATCCATTTCACACTTTCGTCAATGCTTGAACAAGAGGCAATGATCTTTGTGTTTTCATCAATTGCATTCAGCTCTTCTATTAAATTTTCCAGCGCTGGCCTTTCGTCTTCGATAATGAGCACTTTCATACATTAAAATTTTAATACCGGAAGCTTCACAGAAAAAAAGCTTGGGTTGTTTTCTATAATCAGGTTTTTATTCGTTATCAGTTTATAGCGGTTGTTCAGATTGCTAAGTCCGATTTTTGATCCATGCACGGCATGAGCTTTCAATTGAACAGCGTTTTTCACAACAATATAGTTTGAAGAAACGCTAACGCTGATTTTCAGAGGGGATTTGTCACTGAAATCGTTATGCTTAATCGCATTCTCAACCAAAGCCTGCAAGGAAATCGGAGGTATCAAAAAATCTTCAGCAGCCATATCATTTATTTCTATCTCCATATTCACCGCATTGCTGAAACGGATTTTAAGCAGATAAAAATAATTATGTATAAATTCTATTTCTTCTTTCAGCAACACAAGGTCTTTGTCTTTATTGCTTAATATATACCTGTAAACTTTTGCAAGCGTATCATTGAACAGCTTTGCACTCGGAGGGTTTTTTATAATCAAAAAAGAAAGTGTATTGAGCGAATTGAAAATGAAATGAGGATCAATCTGGTTCTTGAGAGCTTCAAGTTCAGCTTGAGCTTTTGCAACATTTAATTGTTCAACGCGAGAAAGATTATATTCCCTTTCGTGATTCAGGAAAATAAGCTCATAGATATTAGTGATGAAAGTTGCAGCTATAATGATGATGAGCGTGGTGTTGATAATTGGCTCCCAACTTGTGTAGGTTTCGTGTGAATTTATTTTCCATAGATAAAGCAGCAAAGCAGAAAAAATTCCGGAGTACACAATGTTCGCGAAAAAAAGAGATGCTATTATTTTATAGTAATGCTTGTATTGCCACCCGAATTTCTTCTTGATAAAATACATCAATCTGACATTGCCTTCCCAAACAATGAAAGCGATAAAAATAAAATATAAATAAGATGAGAAAACTTCCACGAGGTTGTAACTGTGATTAGTAATCAGCCCGCTAATATTAGGGAGAGCAACACCCAACAAAGGGATGCAAAACAGCTTTACTTTCCTGTCATTTAGTGGTGTTGCACTATCCATGGTCAACAGTTAGGTTTGAATAAGTAATGTTTCGGCAAAATAATTTCCGGTCAGAAAACGAAAATCTAAAAAAAAGTGTAGTAGAAAGTTAGTAGGGTAAAATAATCATTTCATCTAAGGAAAAAAAAGTTAATTATTACGAACGGGATATTTTGTATTTGAAAATCATTTCTTCTTAAAAACAAAAACCCTTTTCCATTTATGTGACATTTCATTTGCTTAAACCGCTGCTTCAGCAACCAAAAATCAGCGTTCAGCCATGTTAGCAAAAAATAATTTAATCAGCTCTCTAATTTTACCAACCAAATCTGATAAATAAATTTCCGGGGCTAAAAATTTTTCTACCACGCAACTTCCCCGGTTTTCAGAAAAGTTGCGATAGAAGTTTTCTCATGTGATTCGCAGGTGGTTTCTACTACCTGCTTTTTTATTTGTGCTATCACTATGTAAATAATTATTTCTTTTATTAAGATCAGCTCTTCCATCATTTATTTCAGATCAATAATCACATGCCTGAGTATTCATAATTCCTGTTTCGGTTATAAACACATGTTGCGGCTGCATTAATTCGTCTATTTTTTTTGTCTGAAATGCGTTTGCTTGAGCCCGACTAAAGCCTTTTGAGGCTGAAGAAATCTGACTTGAGCATTGCTTTTATTGAAACTGCTTCATTTTAATTAAAACTATTTGTATGAGAAAAATGCTGCTCTATTTGTTAATGCTATCCGCACTGGCATCTCAATCAATGGCACAAAACCATCAGGTATCCGGAAAGGTGACCGATGACAAAGGCGTGCCCATTACTGGTGCAAGTGTTGTAGAAAAAAAATCCAAGAAAGGGGTTTCGACAGGACTAGATGGAAATTTTTCTATTGCAGTTCCTGTTGGAGGAACATTAATCGTGTCTTATGTCGGCTTTGAAAAAAGAGAAATGATCATCGGCAATTCAGAAGAACTGACAGTTGCCTTAAAACCATTGAACCAGTCTTTAAGCGAAGTAGTTGTTACTGCGCTTGGCATCAAGCGTGAGAAAAAAGCTTTAGGCTATGCAGTTTCAACCGTCGACAAAAAAGATCTTGAACTGCGCCCTGATCCGGATTTAGGAAGGGTGTTAAGTGGTAAGGCACCAGGACTCAATATTAATAGCACAAGTGGTTTGGCCGGAAGCGGGACCAATATTAATATAAGAGGCATAAGCACAATTACAGGAAACTCAAATCCTCTTTTTGTTGTGGATGGCGTTCCTTTTGATGGGAGCACCAATAGCGCAAATTCAGGGCAGGAATTTTTATACGGCCACCAAACTTCCAGCCGCTTCCTTGACCTGGACCCCAACAACATTGAGAACGTAAGTGTGCTGAAAGGCCTGAGTGCAGTAACTCTATATGGGGAAGCCGGAAGAAATGGAGTTATATTAATTACTACAAAAAACGGGGCTACACAAAAAGCGAGAAAGAAAACCGAAATAACAGTTTCCCAATCTTATTTTGAGACAAAAGCAATTCTTCCTGAATACAACACAAAATATGGTGGCGGGTTTGACCTTAGTATTGGCATAGCATTCTTCAGTAACTGGGGTGGTGCATTCACTAATCCACCGGCGCAAGTAAAACATCCTTATGACAGAGCATCTGGTATTTATGCTAATGATTTCCCACAATTTCATGGTGTGCCATATGCTTACAAATATTACAATAGCGTTCCAAGATTTTTCAGGACAGGAACAACAAGCACAACTTCAATAAATGCTGCGGGAACTACAGGCGTAGTGAACTATAATATGAGTTATAGCTATACTGATGATAAAGGATATTTGATTGGAAACGGGGTGAATAAGAATACATTTGGCCTTGGCGGTACGGCTAAGCTTGCGAACAATTTTACATTGTCTGGAACTGTCAATTACGTGATCACTGATCAGGTGTCTCCTCCTACCAGCCAAAGCCAGGGAAACAATGCATCTTTCACATCTGTGTTTGGTAACGTAATGTATACTCCGACGGCAGTTGATCTGATTGGTTTGCCATGGGAATTCCCTTCAAATCATGGCTCTGTCTATTACAGGTCTGACAATGGCATTCAAAACCCTATATGGACTTTGCATAACTCATTTACCCAGGATAAAGTGAACAGGATATTCGGGCAAATGCAGGCGAGATATGAATTTTTCAAAGGCCTGAGCGCAAGTTATAGGATCGGTTATGATAATTACACAGAATATCAATTATATGCTCAAAACGCGGGAGGCCAGGGAACGCAAAACCCAACTGATAAACTTGGCTACATGCGCACCAATTCAGGAACTAGCACCATCTGGGACAACACTTTCCTGATAAGCTATAATCACAACATTGGCAACGACTTCAATTTATCAATTGATGCTGGTGCCAACTCCAGAAGAAATATTTATTCACAAACAGGGCAATTCAGCAGAGAACAATTGGTTTTCGGCATTTTGAATCACGGAAATTTTGTGAACCATGATGTATACAGTGAAAGTGGCTTACCGCTTAATTATCAAAGTAACGTTTTAGGTCTTGGTGTATTTGGCCTCGCCACTCTCGGCTACAAGGACTTCACTTATCTAACAGTAGGTGGAAGAAACAGCTGGAACTCTACAGTAGAAGTAGCAAACAGAAGCATTTTTTATCCAAACGCCAGTTTAGCGTTCATACCAACTTCAGCAATCGAAGGCTTGAAGAACAACAAGACGATAAATTATTTAAAAGTAAGAATCGGGTATTCAA
>DATGIX010000212.1:0-12708 GCA_035295505.1 Puia sp.
ATAAGGAGAAAGGTTAGTGGATGGAAAACAGAAAAATGTAAAACCTACAATTTCTCTGCCGCTTAAAAACGTGACATTAAAAAAAAATTATTCTGTAAAAAAAATCGCGCATTTTTACTCATGGTAAATAGCGAGTATACATTAGCGTTAGCTATTGGGTCTAATCATCGCTAAACGCCATCAGCATACATAAATGCATGCCATAACCCTGTAGTAGGAAAGCTTCCCGATATTATTTATATTTAGTATAGATCCACTGAAAAAATTAAGGTCAAAAAAGTATCACAGAGGCAACTCTTTTAATGGATTAGAAGTTTGTATTATTGAAATTGCTTAAGCGGACATTAGATTGGAAAAACTACTCAACATAATTGAAGGCTGTGCGCAAAACGACCCGAGGTGCCAAAAATGGTTCTATGAGCATTATTTTGGCTTTGGGCTAAAAACTGCGTTCCGTTATGTGTATGCTTATGACAAAGCAATAGATGCCACCAACGATGCATTTGTGAAGATATTCAGGAACCTTCACAGTTTTCAGAACCGCGACCCCGACAATCTGGAAAAAATGCTCATGGGCTGGATAAAAAGGATCGTTGTGAACTCTTCCATTGACTACATGCGCCGCGAGAGCCTGGTACCGGAATACAAACCAATTCCTGACGAGGTGTGGGATAAATCGCACCGCTCTCAGGATGCAGACAATAGCCTCATGTATAAAGAGCTCGTGCTGCTCGTGAAGAAACTGAGCCCGGCATACAGAGTGGTTTTTAATATGCACATTATTGATGGCTTTTCGCATCAGGAAATTGCGAAAGAGCTTGGAATATCCGTAGGAACCTCTAAATCTAATCTTTCAAAAGCAAAGGCACAGCTACAAAAGGTCATGGTGAAAGATTACAAAGGAAACACATTATGTTTTACGTGAACAACGACGATATGGATGAATTGTTTCGGGATGCTGCCAAGCGATATCCCCTAAAGACCGACGGCGTAGCTG
Source organism: Puia sp. (assembly GCA_035295505.1). Taxonomy (GTDB): domain Bacteria; phylum Bacteroidota; class Bacteroidia; order Chitinophagales; family Chitinophagaceae; genus Puia. The sequence continues at coordinate 998 of DATGIX010000212.1, forward strand.
ACTGGGATAAAGTGTCTGGTGCGCTTCGCACTGACGCGGGGATTCCTTTTGCTGATGCCGCAGAATTTAAAAAAGAGAAAAAGCGCCGCGTTTTTCTTTGGTGGATATTATTGCTCCCACTCGGATGGATCGGGCATGAATCGTGGCAGAAGTTAAATGGCGGAAATGAAAAAAAGATGGTTTCTGTTGCAAAAGTTGCGGATGTCGAAACAAAAAATGCTACAACAGAAAAAACAATTAAAGAGAACAGCTCAAATCTGAATGACGAAAAGAAGGAAGCTGTTACAGATAATAAAATTGCAAACAACACATTAGCTATTGCACAAAAAGCTGACAACAAAAATAATGTTGCAGTCAGCACAAATCAAAAAAGTAAAAACTTAAGATCAGAAGGTTTTGTAGCTAACAAGAACATTCATTCAAAAAATATTTTTAATACTCAAAAAACAGAGACCGAAAAAAATATAGCTAAGGCAGTTATTAAAAATGCAAATGATGATAAACAAAAAATTGCTGATAAAACAATAAACAAGAATAATCAAGAGGGTCATGCAGAAACAGATAAGAAAGAAGATGCACTCAAAAACAATGTTGCCAACACTCCTGTTCAAAAAAATGATGACGCACTGAAAAGCACAGCAAAAAAAGAATACAATGTTGTAACAAAGCAAACGACCAATCCAATGCCTGAAGCTGTGGCAGGGAAGAAAGCAGCAAAGACAGCAGTAAAGCTTAAAAAAGATTTTCATTTTTATGCTGCACTGATGGTAGGCGCAGATATCAGCACGGTGAAAATGCAATCGGTTAAAGGCGTTGGTGGTTCAGTTGGGTTATTATTAGGCTATCATTTCAGCAGGAGCAGGTTCAATATTGAAACGGGCATTTACTGGGACACAAAAAAATATTACAGTGCCGGTGAATACTTTAATAAAAGCAAGCTTCCTCCCGGATGGCAAAGTGAAAATCTTTTATATGTGAATGGCAACTGCAACATGTTTGAGATACCCATCAACGTTAGGTATAATTTTATTCAGCACAAAGCAACAACGTTCTTCGCAACTGCAGGTTTGTCTTCTTATATCATGAACAAAGAAGCTTATAGCTATAGATTAGTGGACAATAGCGGTTGGGCGTGGGATGGCGATAAATCTTATTATCATTCAACACAAAACTGGTTTTCAATATTGAACCTGAGCGCAGGATATGAACATCATCTCGGAAAAATCGGGGATATCAGAATAGAGCCTTATGCAAAACTGCCTCTTTCAGGAATAGGCTTGGGAAGTCTTTCTCTTTCAAGCCTTGGGCTGAATGTTGGTTTGAGCAAGCGGTTTTAGCAGAGCAATCATCCATTATTTACTGTAAAAAAGTATGCAAAAAAAGCGAAAAGTCTTTTTGTGGGTTATCCTTTTGTGCCTGATCATTTTCGGGATCTGGAGCTATTCCCTGTTTTCGAGAAAGCATGAAAGTGCAGCCAACTTAAAAGCAGATATAACAATCAACGCTGCGGATCTATATAATCAGTATGCATTGAACGAAGCAGATGCCGATAAAAAATTTCTGAACAAGATCATAATGGTGAAAGGGAAAATTTCCGAAGCAACCAATAATGGCAAAGCACAATCTTTTTTGCTTGATAAAATTTCAGCTGGCGGAGTGAGCTGCCAGATGTCTGCCGATGAAGAAAAAAAATATGCTGCCATACCCGCAGACAGCATCATTATCATAAAAGGAAAATGCACGGGCTTTCTAATTGATGTGAACCTGGTGGATTGTGTGATGCAATGAGAAGAGGAGAAATTGATGCGAGATGCGGGTTACGAGATGATGTTTGATTCGCAGCCTGAAGCCGAATAGAAATACTTCCGTACAAGAGAGCGACGCAACGATGACGAAGAGAGAACAAATGCTGGTTACAAAATAAAAATCTGAAAACACGACACAATATGCTGAGCAGAAAAAAAGGTATGGTTGCTTTTGTTGCATTATTGATTTCAATGAATGCCTGCATAAAATCAAACCAGCCGATTTATGCGGGTTCCGGCTTTTGTGACACTACAAATGTTACTTACGCAAAAAATGTGGTGCCTATTCTCGAAAGCTATTGTTATCCATGTCACAGCAACAACAATGCAGCATTCAGCAACGGTATCAGCCTTGAAGGTTATAACAACACAAGAGGTTGGATTGATGGTGGATATCTTATCGGGAACATAAGACACGATCCTGGTTTTATTGGAATGCCATATGGCAAGCCAAAGCTTTCTGATTGCGAGATTAATACAATTCTTGCATGGGTGCATCAAGGGTTTCAACAATAAAACAAAAAGCATGAGAAGAATTATTGCAATTATTGGTATGATTATTTGCTGCTGCCAGGCAAACAGCCAGATGCTTACTACAAGAACAGGGTTTATTGGTTTTTATTCCAAAACGCCGCTTGAAGATATCAAAGCAGAAAACAATCAGGTGTATGCAGCCATTGATGCATCGAAAAAAAATATTGCATTCACGCTGTTGCTGAAGAGTTTCATTTTCACAAAGGAACTGATGCAGGAACATTTCAATGAGAATTATGTGGAGAGCGATAAATATCCAAAAGCAAATTTCACAGGAAGTTTCACAGGAGATTTTGTTCCTGATAAAGATGGCGCCTATAATGTTTTAGTGAAAGGAAACTTAACAATGCACAACGTGACAAAGGCAATTGAAGTGCCGGCGATGCTGGAAGTGAAGTCAGGAAAAGTGTCAGGAAAATCTGAATTCAAATTAAACCCGGAAGATTTTAATATCAACATCCCATATATCGTAAGAGAAAAAATAACAAAAGAAATAATAGTTCGCGTAAACATTGAATGTAACTCCACAAAATAAATTGACTATGCAACTGAAATATTTTTATTGCTTGCTTCTGGTATTATTTTCTGCTCAATCACTGCGTTCGCAAGACACTACGTTGCTCAATATGTTGAACGATTCAATGTCTGTGAATAAAACTAATTCTTATGTGACAGGCACTTTTAAAGCGGGGCACATTGTGAACATGCAGACAGTCGAGTCGCCAGGGAAAAATGCACTTGTGTTTTTAATACAACATCGTTTTGGCCAGATCAACAGTGGCTCTTATAATTTTTTTGGATTAGATAATGCAACACTTCGCCTTGGTTTTGATTATGGGATTAATGACAGGCTTGCGGTAGGTATTGGAAGAAGTTCTTATCAAAAAACATACGACGCTTATCTGAAATATAAACTGCTGAGACAAACGGACGGATCGAACAAAATGCCTTTCAGCATAAGCTTGCTGGGCATCATCACAAATTACACCGTAAAAATTCCTGAATCACCAAAGCTCACTGCGCTTGAACGAACTGCCTATGCGACACAGATTTTAATAGCCAGAAAATTCAGCAGCAGCTTTTCATTGCAGCTTGTGCCAACTTATTTATACTACAACTTAACGCAAGGCACAGATAAAAACAGCGTGTTTGCTATTGGAGCAGGCGGCAGAATGAAAATCACAAAGAGAATGAGCATTAATGCAGAGTACACCTATCTCCCATCGAACCAGGTGGAGACTATAAAAACACATAATTCATTTTCATTGGGATGGGATATTGAAACAGGCGGCCACGTATTTCAATTGGTCTTCACCAACTCACAAAGCATTACAGAAACACAAAACATCAGTCAGACAACCGGCAATTGGGGTGATGGTGGAATTTATTTTGGCTTTAACCTTTCAAGAGTTTTCAACCTGAAAAAAAAGAAATGAACACGTCAAAAATGAAATGAGCGAAAACCTTTTATATGATTCTTTAAAAACCATCATTCGCAAAACCGACTGGAAATTGCTCGTTTTTCTTTTGTTATTGCTGAATGTAAAACTGATCATCAAATTACTTGCGATTGTTTTAATCTATGCCGTCAATAGAAATTTCCGATTCGGGTTTCGTTTTCGTTCGTCAAGACTTCCATTATTTTATTTAATTGTTATTGCAATTGCTATTGCAAATTTCTTTTTATACAGACTTTACGAGCATCAGAATTACAATATCGTTTTTATAATCGGATGCAGTTTTTGGTTGATAAGCATATTAGCTATTCATCAACTGAAATTATTCACAGAAAGATTAAATTCAGAAGTTTTATTGAATACATTGATCATATTCTTTCTTATTAACGCCATTGCTTCTCTCACCGATCTTCTTTTAATAATCATTGAAACCGGTGCTATCAATCCTTATCAGTATCAGGGGCTTTTTCAGAAATATTTTCTTGGGACAGGTGATTATATTAAAGGAATAACATTTGACACCTCCACTACAAACGCCATCCTTAACGCTTTCGGTTCTATCTATTTTTTAAAAAATAAAAAGCCGCTGATGGTATTGATATGTATGATTGTTCTGTTATCGACAGGAAGTAATCTTACAAACATATTAATCATATTATCGTTCATTATTGTATTCATTTTTCAAAGTAGTCGAGAGCAAAAAAGTATTATTGCTGCCTGCATTTTTTTATTTGTGATTTTCATGGCGAAAGTTTCCCCGCAGAACAATCAGTATGCTGGTGATTTCTTTAAAAAATTATTCCGTGGAGAGGAAAGCAAAACAGCTATAGCAAGCGTTCCTGTTGCTCAAAAACAAACAGAAGAAGATCAAAAACAAAAAATCGTCAAACAAAAACTGGATAGCGAATATTCCGTGCTTCAGCAAAAAGGGCTGCTCAAAGCAATTTTAGCAATCGCACCGGAAAAAAAACCTTTCATACCAAAACCAAGTATCCATTCCCGTGAATATCAAAACAAAAACGACACAAGCCAATCCCGTAAAGAATTGATCAGTTTTGCAAAAAAGCATCAGCTAGACACCATTGCGCTGACCGTCAAAGATGACTGGCAAAGAAGACCCGGAAAATTAATAGCACTGCAACAAACGCTGTCTTTTTTTCAGCAGCATCCAAAAAAAATAATCACAGGTGATGGGATGGGATGCTTCTCATCAAAGCTCGCTTTCCGCGCAACTGCATTAAACATTTCAGGAGGTTTTCCTGAAAAATATGGTTATAGCAATGATGATTTTGCAAACAACCATTTAGCTACATTTTTATATTTCTTTACCAAGCAGAAAGAACTTCATTCAATTACCAATACCCCTGATTCTGTATATCATCAATTAGCAGGCGAATATGGATTAGCAGGCATTGCTGCATTTCTCATTTTCTACATTGGCTTTTTCATAAAGTGTTCTGCTGATGTTAAAAATGTTCTTCCATTTTTATTCATCATGCTTGGAGCATTTGCCTTTGGCTATTGTTTGAGCAATTATCTGTCGTCCCGCTTTTTGAATTGCTCATGTTTATACATATTAAAAATCAGGTTCCAGAAAATGATGAATGAAACAACGATAACAGTATTGATGCCCGCTTATAATGTGGAACATTATATCAGCGAAGCCATTCAATCTGTTTTGGATCAGACATTCATCGATTTTGAATTGTTGATTGTTAATGATGGCTCGACCGACAAAACAGAAAGTATCATTAAAAGTTTTCCAGATGAAAGGATTGTACTAATCAATAAAAATCACGAAGGAATTTCCAAAGCACTCAATATTGGTCTTAACCATGCAAAAGGAAAATATATTGCCCGTTTTGATGCAGATGATATTTGTTTTCCCGACAGACTTCAAAAGCAAGTAGCGTTTTTAGAAATGCACCCTGATTATGTGCTTACAGGTTGTGATGCAGAATATATTCTTGAAAATGGCGAATTCCTTTTCAGCTTCAGATGTATTTCACACGAGCATGATGAAATTATCAGAAACCTGTATTTCTATTGCCCGTTCATCCACTCAAGCGTAATGTACAAAAAAGATATTGTTCTTGAAGCAGGAGGCTATTCGGAACATGCGCATCATTTTGAGGATTATCTCTTATGGTCGCAGCTCGCCAAAAAAGGCAAGCTGAATAATATCGCAAAGCCTTTGATTAAAGTAAGATTCAATCCTGCATCGCTTACAATAGATGAAAAATGGAGAGGCACTAAATTTCGCAGCCTTAAGAAAAAGATTATTCATCGCGGTAGTATCACTGAAGCAGAAGGAAATGAATTACTGGAAATTATCAAAGAGCAAAACAGCGATGAATTAAAGCTGGCAGCTTATCACGCACTTTGCGGAAAAAAATTTCTGGCTAATAATTATCAGCCTGAAAAAGCACGAGAACAAATAAAAGAAGCTATTAACATATTTCCATTACGATTGAACAATTATACATTGTTAGCTGCAAGCTATCTGCCGGAAAAAATAATCAGATGGCTGCATAAAATGAGCCCGAACAGGCTTTAATATTAAAACATGAAAGTCGCGCTTATAACAAGATCAACTTTATATTCTGTCCCTGGCGGTGACACTATTCAGGTGGTGGAAACCGCAAAGCAGATAAACGCGCATGGCATCACTGCTGAAATAAAACTGACAAATGAATTATCAGATTATCATGAATATAATCTCCTGCATTTTTTTAATATCACAAGACCAGCGGATATCCATCATCACATCAAAAAATCAAAAAAACCTTTTGTTGTTTCTACAAATTTTGTTGACTACAGCAATTATGACAAGCATCACCGCAAAGGGTTTTCAGGTTTAATTTTTAAAATGCTTTCTTCCGACAAGATTGAATATGCAAAAACTATTTTGAGATACATTCTAAGAAAAGACAAATTGCCATCCATTGCATATATCCGAAAAGGTCAACGTAAATGCATAACCGAAATCATAACTCAATCAAAATTGCTGTTGCCAAATTCACATTCAGAATATGAAGCGATTGCAAAAACCTATCACTTAAATCCAAAATATACAGCCATACCAAACGGCATTAATACTGAAATCTTCGTGACGGATAATTCAATCGAAAAAGATCCAACCATGGTTATATGCGCTGCAAGGATTGAAGGGATCAAAAATCAGTTAAACCTGATAAAAGCACTCAACAATACACATTATCAATTATTCATTATCGGGAAACCTGCACCGAATCAGTTTTCTTATTATCATAAATGCAAAAGACTTGCCGCTAAAAACATTTCCTTTATTGATTATCTCCCGCAACATGAATTGATTCAATATTATCAAAAAGCAAAAGTCCATATCCTGCCAAGCTGGTTTGAAACAACAGGATTAAGTTCTTTAGAAGCTGCAACAATGGGATGCAATGTTGTCATCACTGACAAAGGATATACAAGAGAATATTTTGGTGAAGATGCCATTTACTGTGATCCGGAATCTCCAAAAAGCATTTTTGAGGGCGTTGTGAGTGCAAGCAAACTTCCATACAACGAGAATTTGAAGAAAAGAATTCTTTCTGATTACACATGGGAACAAGCTTCATTGCAAACTATCAAAGCATATAACCTGATATTAAAAAACTGATGGCACTAAAAATCGGCATATTGAGCACAAGAGGAATTCCTAATCATTACGGAGGCTTTGAGCAATTGGCAGAATATCTCTCTGCGGGGCTTGCAGAACGAGGACATGAAGTGATTGTCTATAGCTCGCACCGGCATCCATACAAAGAAAAAAAATGGAATAACGTATCACTTGTTTTCTGCTATGATCCTGAAGATAAAATCGGTTCTGCAGGACAATTCATTTACGACTTCAATTGTTTGTTAGATGCAAGAAAAAGAAATTTTGATGCGCTGCTCATACTTGGCTATACCAGCATGTCCATTTGGAAAGCATTATTTCCTCAAAAGAGCACTATCATTTTTAATATGGACGGGCTTGAATGGAAACGCAATAAATATTCATCTTCTGTAAAAAAATTTTTATTATACGCAGAAAAATTGGCTGTAAAATCTGGCGATCATTTTATTTCAGATTCGCCTGTCATTAAAACTTATCTGAAGAACAAATACAACATACAAAGTGAATACATCGCTTACGGTGCAGAGATCCGCAATGATGAAGATGAAAGCATTCTTCCATATTATCAAATAGAGAAATTCAATTACTACCTCATAGTTGCACGAATTGAACCTGAGAATAATATTGAAATGATCCTGGATGGTTTCATAGCAAGCAAAACAGATAAAAAAATAATCGTTGTCGGGAATATGTCGAACAAATTCGGCAAACATCTTACAACAAAATTCGGAGGAGATCAACGAATCGTCTTCCCAGGAACGGTCTATGACAAAAAAACAAAACACAGCCTTTGTTTTTATTGTGCTATGTATTTTCATGGACATAGCACGGGAGGAACAAATCCTTCTTTGCTTGAAGCAATGGGAAGCAGTGCACCAATAGCTTCACACAAAAACGATTTTAATAAAGAAGTACTGGGAGACGATGCATTTTATTTTTCAAATGCGAATGAAATAACAAACATTATTGAAAACAAAGTCAGGGAGCAAACCGGAATGATGATAGAAAACAATCTCCGAAAAATTCATGAGTATCATAATTGGACTGATATTATCAATCATTACGAGAAATTTATTGTTTACTGCTACAATCAAAAAAATCTTGAAAGAAATATTTATTTTAAAGGATACGCTTCAAAATAAAATCACTTATTATCATTTGCTGACATTTCTGATAATGCTTCCATTTGATAGATTTTATACTGAATTGATTTTAATTAGCACGGTCATTCATACACTCATTCATCTGAGAAAAGAAAATTTCTCTGCGATCAAGCCACAGGTTTTGATTCTTAGTTCCATATATCTTCTCACAATTGTTTGTACGCTCTATACTGCAGATAAAAATCAGGCTTTTAAAGATTGGGAAAAACAATTAGCCATTCTTTTGTTCCCTCTGATTCTTTCTGTGACAACATTGGATATAAAAAAATATAGATTGCAATTATTGAAAGCTTTCGCTCTGTCGTGCACAATTATCTGCATTTATTTGTTTTTTGATGCATTTAAGATTATCCGATTCAACAAGCTACCTATTTCTTCAATCCTCAGTTCCGAATTCACAAATCATAATTTTTCTTTACCCATTGAACTACATGCGACTTATTTTTCAATGTATGTAGCCTTATCATTAACTGTTGTTATATATTTTCTTATCAAAATTCCAAAACTAATAGATCGTTTTTTTTGGAGCTTTTGTTGCGTCATCCTTCTATTATCATTAATTCAGCTTTCATCAAGATCCATATTAATAGCAGTTTTATTATTAACAACTTTCTTTATCCCTGTTTTTTTATTAAAACGAGAATGGAGAACAAATTATATTATCTGTTCAACCGCACTATCTGCAATGGCTATTTTTTCAATAATCAGAATCGATTCGTTCGGAAAAAGATTCGTAACAGAGCTGAAAAAAGACTTATCAAAACCTCAAACTAATTTTCAAACATTTGAATCAAGAACCTCAAGATGGGAATGCGCATTTGAACTCTTCAAACAATCTCCCGTGATCGGCTATGGCACAGGATCTGAGGTAAAATTGTTGAAAGAAAAATATTATCAGAAGCAAATGTATGTTTCATACATCAATGAATTCAATGCACATAATGAATATTTAAGCTTTATGCTGAAATCTGGAATACTTGGCTTATTTATTTATCTATATGTGTTAGCAACAGGGTTCATTAATGCATGGCAAAAAAAAGACTTTTTCTTTTTCAGCTTCCTCATTATCATCTCAATTGTTTCTATTTCAGAAAATATCTTAGACACGAACAAAGGAATATTCTTCTTCAGTTTTTTCCTCTCGCTTTTTGCATCCCCTATTGGTGAATATAAAATCGTTAATCTGTTCACAAACAGATATCCTGAAAATAAAATAATGTCGAAGTCGGCGATGATTATGAAAAGAAATAGTAAATCAAAAAAAATCGAAAGAGAAATCTTGTAGTTAGTTAAGTAAGCCCTGTTCTGCTAAAATTTATTTTCAGCCTGTAGCTCAGGCTCTGATTGGAGAATTTGATATTTCTGATTGTCTGAGTTTTTATTTATTAAATAAAATCCATCCTTTTGCAATTGATGCAATTTTGAATGCTTCATAAAAACAGATTTTGCTGTTTCAAGAGAGATAATGAAACCGTAATAGCCGTCTAAAAATCCCGCACGAAAAATAAATCCATGAACAAATTCCCAAATAGGATTCACGATCATTTTAAACAGGCTCGTTTTCTTCCCCGCCTTGAACATCGACTCGGCATAAACAGAAGTCAAGTGCCTTCTTTTATTCCTGCACTCCTCTATACTGTTATATGAGTAATGAAGGATGTTCCCTCGTAAATGTTTGACATCACCAGGCTTGTTAAGCAAAATTTTATCATGTGGATTAATACCGCCCCATTTCGCAATGCGCCTGTCAAACAAGCGAAGTTTTTTATCTGGATACCATAATCCATGAGTGATTCGCTGACCGCAGAAATAAGCACACCTGTTCATGGAAAATGCTTTTGCGGAATGCAGCTTTTTTTCTATTGTGATCGACTCAATCAATGTTTGATCCGGTCTTTCATCGGCATCAATGCTAAAAATAAAATTGTTTGACGCATATTGGACTGCAAGGTTTTTTTGTTCGATATGACCGCGGAATTTTTCGCGTTTTACTATTGCTCCTTTTTTTAAAGCTATATCTACTGTTGCATCTGAAGAAAATGAATCAACAACGATGATCTCATCTGCAAACTGTTTCACAGAATCGATACAATCACCGATATTTTTTTCTTCATTTTTTGTAATAATGGTAACAGATATTTTCATTATAATTTTTAAAGCTCAGAAAAAATACATGACCAACGAGCCTATTCTTTGTGTGATCGTTTTATAAAAGATCCTGAAGTCGAGCCAGAAATTTGTATTGCGCACATAAAATGCATCCCACTGGTAACGCCGGAAAATGTTTTCAAAATCGGGTGTGGGTCCATGAAACCCTTTGACCTGAGCCATTCCGGTAAGACCTGGCCTCACCATTGCCCTGAATTTATAATCTGGAATTATTGTAGAAAATTTACTGCATTCCGAAAGCATGTGAGGTCGTGGTCCAATAATGCTCATATCACCAAGCAACACATTCAACAATTGCGGGAGCTCATCAATATTTGTTTTCCGGAGAAATTTCCCGACGCGTGTTATCCTTATATCATTATCAGATGCCTGCATGTAATCAGCTTCATCATTCACAATCATCGTACGGAATTTAAAACACGTGAATATCCTGCATCCCCTTCCTGCTCTTTTCTGAAGAAAAAATACTGACCCTTTCGAAGTTAATTTTATAAAAACTGCTACAAGTGGTGTCAACCAGCTCATCACGGCTATCAGGAAAAAAACCGAAAGGATAATATCGAAGAAACGCTTGAAAAAAAAGAAATATTCCTTTTCATCAATATAAGCCCTGTGCCTTTTCTGTTTATCAACTATTTCATGATTTTCAAAACTAAATCCGATAAGGCTTGTGTTCTTAATCATTTATTCTTCGTTTTGTAACTCCTGAATTTGCTTGCAAAAGCAACCTTTATTTATTGACAATAGTTTCTATAAATACAAACGCCTTATTTTTTGTGCAGTTGCCTTTGCGTATTATTTGACAAGGATGTTCATAAATAACGATATCAAACTGCATTCATCTCACAACGATCACCACTTGAAAAAAGAGAATAGCATATTAAAAGTGCTGGCTTACTTTGACCAGTTCAATTATCCCATAACAAAAGAGGAAATT
>DATGIX010000213.1:0-8280 GCA_035295505.1 Puia sp.
TGTGATCAGTTTTCCAAGAATGCCGGTGAAGCCCGCCAGGAAAACAGCAATATGCAATTGAATGAATGCTTTTTTCATGAAGAGAGCAAAGAAACCGAAGAATAATGGAATGAAGAAATATGAGAATTACTTAATGATCAATAGTGAATTTTAAGACGGAAGGATATTTCAATTAGCTCATCCAGCAGACAGGGAAAATAAAAATTATTTCCCGCTCATCATTGCTTCAGGAGGATTATATGTGTGCATCGGGATGCTCACCGTTTTTTTTACACGGTTGCGGTAGTTTTTGAAAAGGCTTTGCCAGCGAAGGTTCAACACTCCAAGTATTCCTTCTTTAATAATGCCCTTGTTCATTTTTGAAGAACCGAATTTTCTGTCTTCAAAAATAATCGGCACCTCTTTTATCTTGAAGCCAAGTTTCCAAGCTGCGAATTTCATTTCTATCTGGAATGCGTAACCGACAAAAAGAATTTCATCGAGGTTGATTGTTTCCAGTACTTCTCTCCTATAGCAAACAAAACCTGCTGTAGGATCGTGTACAGGCATCCATGTTATCAATCTTGTATACAACGAACCTCCTTTCGACAGTAAAACCCTGTCGCGAGGCCAATTCACATTGCCTCCACCTTTCACATATCTTGAACCGATAGCAACATCGGAACCAAAATATTTGCATGCTTGATATAGCCGCTCAAGGTCCTTCGGGCTATGCGAAAAATCAGCATCCATTTCAAAAATGAAATTATATTTCCGGTTCATTGCCCACTTAAAGCCATGGATATAAGCAGTGCCCAATCCTGATTTGCCTTTGCGCTGTTCCAGAAATAATTGAGTGGGGTATTGAAGCTGAAGGCCTTTCACAATCTCTGCAGTGCCATCAGGAGAACTGTCATCAATCACCAAAACATGATACCCTTCATTTAGAGAAAAGACTGCCTGAAGTATATTAGCAATATTCTCTTTTTCATTATATGTTGGTATGATAACTATCTTTTCCAATGATTGTAATAACTAATGAATTATAGTAAATATACAAATTTTTGCCGATTACGGATCCGGATAGTTGACAGCTTAAACTGTTTATGCCTTTTTTAACAGGGAACGGTTAAGGATTTCAGTAAGCTTCTGCTTGGTGTGCATGGGGAAATCTCCTTTCATCATCCAGTCGTAATATTGGGGTTCGGCTTTCAGAACGTCTGCCACCGCACGTCCTTTGTGTTTACCAAAATTAAATGTTTCAATGCCATTTTCAAACACAAATCTTCTCGCAAAGTCAACCACAGGATCTTCCCCCACAAATTTCAATATGCTTTCTATATTATTTCCAAGCTGAGGATATTTTCCAACCTGTGCTTCAAGCACTTCCCATGTAGCAGAAGCATCTGCTTCAGCACTGTGAGCATCTTCAAGATTCTTCCCGCAATAAAATTTATAAGCAGCACTCAATGTGCGCTGTTCCATCTGGTGAAATATTTTCTGAACATCAACCAGCTTCCTGCCTTTCAGGTCAAACTCCATGCCTATGCGCAAAAACTCTTCTGCAATCATTGGGATGTCAAAACGGTTTGAATTATATCCTGCGAGATCACAACCTTCAATAAACTGTTTCAGCTCATTGGCAACCTGTTTAAATGTCGGAGCATCTTTCACCATTTCATTAGTGATGCCGTGTATATCAGAAGATGATTGAGGGATCTGCATTTCAGGGTTGAGCAATTTGCGCTTGGAAATTTTTTTCCCGTCTGCCATTATTTTAACAATGGCAATCTCAACAATCCTGTCACTTGAAAGATTAATCCCTGTCGTTTCAAGATCAATTACGGCAAGGGGCTTTGTAAGTTGTAACATCTATTTAGTTCTAAAGTTTTAAGGCAATTATGAAGCGTGCAACACATCTCTTTTCTGCATCATTGCGACGCTCCATTCATCGTTAGAATTTCTATTAAGCGCTTTGGGCGCAAATGTAATTATATATTGTAACATCCATTTATTTCCAATTCAATTCTCAGCCTAAACGGCGAAGCCAGTAACTGATAGCTAAAACTGTACCTGTTTTTCGCGTAAATCTGCTCAATCTCAGGGCTTTATCCACAAACTATTCAAATTTATCCCAATCCTTGCATTTATCAGTTTTTTATGCTTACTTTGATTTAACAATTTTCATTTCTTTCTCTATCCTTTGGTATTAACCGTTCCCTGTTTTTACTGCAATCCGCTCCTTTGAATTTCCTGGTGCATATTCTATTACCAGGCAGTTTTTAAATTTTAAATACCACAAAAAATGAAAAGGAGAATTTTAATTTTTGCATTAATCGCTGTTGCCGCATTTGCTGTAACATCTTGCACTACTCAAAGAAGTGGTTGCAAAGCTACACAAGGATTTCTTGGATACGGCAGCCGCTAATATTAATAAAGAAATCTGGACGGACATTTGAGGTTATCATTTTCGATAACCTTTTTTATTTCCATATTATCACCATCATCCCGGCAAATATCAACCCGATCCCGATTAACAATTTTGGTGTCATTGGTTCTTTCAAAAAAATAAAAGAAAGCAAAGCGGTTATCAAAATACTTCCCTTGTCGATTGAACTCACTTCTGAAACTTTTCCTATTTGCAATGCACGATAATAAAACAACCACGATAATCCTGTTGCGACTGCAGATAAAATCAGGAAAAGCCAGTTATTCTTAGAAAGCGTTTGTGCCTCACCGTTAGTTTTCTTGAGAAAAACAATCGACCATGTTATTATTAAAATAATGGCGGTCCTGATAGCTGTTGCCAAATCGGGGTTCACGTTTTTTAAGCCAACCTTTGCAAAGATGGCTGTGAGCGCAGCAAACAGTGCTGAAAGCAAAGCATAAACAACCCATGTAGAAAGGTTAGCCATAATTATAGTGTTAGAAAATTATTTAAGAATCAGATCGCAGTAATAATTATTTATTGAACTCCTGCTCAGGCCTGAATCCGGAAACTCTTCCCTCCTGCCAAAGCTTATTATCTTTTTTGAAATTCTCTTCATTTCTTTTTGTGAGCGATTCAGGATCAAGTTCAGAAAGATTTGGCTTTCCGGCATTCACCCACGCAGTGTACCAAAAGTTTGAAGCTTCACTGATCGCTTGCCGGATCTGCCGCTCAATCATCCCGTTCAGCATTTCATGATACTTTTTCGCATACTCATAACTGTGAACCGGGTCATTGAATTTATTTTTCATCACATTCCCATTTGAATCAAGCCTGAAAATTTTTTCTTTAGGAAAAGTTTCTTTCAGCTTTCTCTCAACAGCTAATAAAGTGTCTGCTTTTAAGAATGAAACCTGAATCATGTGCCATGTCTCTTTGGTGATATCATCAATATATTTTGCATTGCCTGTGTTCAGGTTATATTCTTCACCAAATAATTCCGGCAACTGGCCTTCAAAAAAAGCATGTATTCCTTTTTGATTGGTGAGCTGACCATCGTGATTTACAGAAGTATGCAATGGCATGCTCGCATCCCCGATATAATGAGCCAAATCTGATGCGAGAAAAAGGATCTCTGTTTTTCTTCTGGCTTTGAAAGCTTTGGTAAGCTTGTCTTCCATTTGAAGAATATACCATGGAAGGCTGCCCGCTTTTTGAATAACAGAATCAGGATATTTTGCTTTTAATTGTTGTAGATCTGAAGGAAGGCTGTCCATTGTGTTGATGCCAAAAACTTCGAGATTGATATAATGCCTTGGCGATTCAGCTCTGTCATTCAAAGAATATTTTCTGATGTCAGGGCCAACAGCTTCTTCAGTTACATAATCGATATGATTATAAAAAAAAGAGCGCATTTGTTCAGGTAACGCAAAAATTGCCGCATGATTAATATGCTGATGCCCCCATGAGCCCCACGCAAAAACCAAAGAAATACTCCCTAATAAAATAATTGCTAAAACAAAAGGTTTTCTGAACATGTGGAATTTGTTTTAATAAAAACAGAATAACAAAGCACAAACTTAGTGCAGAAACTATTTACAAATCCTTGTTAACATTAAAATAAAAAACCTTTCAGTATTATTCTGAAAGGTTAGGTATGTTATAAAATTTATGATATGAATTTTCGCAACAATTAGTTTCATTAGTGCCAACTAAGTTGCCCATGCTTTATCTCCTTTTTTGTAATCGATGCAGCCTTCATATTTCCCCGGAACTGCTACATAACGCAATGCTTTAGTAGCACCTATTTCTGAACTGAAATAGCCCCACAAAGTAAGCTCTTTCATCAAACGGAAATAATGCGCAGGATCTTCTGGTTTCTTTTTGCTTGTGTAATCTTTTTGTTCTTTATCAAGACCAACCAATAAATCGTGGCGCTGTTCAGGAGTTGAATCCAAAAATGATTTGCCATTTTTAGCTTTGCTTGCAGCATCTAATTTCTGCATGCCATCCAGAAATATTTTCTGGTCCTTGTCTTCATAGCAATCATTCACGATTGTTTTCATGAATTCGCCAATCTTCGTTGCTTTAGCACCAGGCGATGAAGCTGTGGTTGGCAGGATCGTTTCTCCTACTTCATCTAAAAAAGAAATATCATCTGGTGACAGATTAAGGCTGGCTCCAAATTTTTTATCATCAGGCTTGCAACCCGATAAAAAAACATCAGCGCCTACAATGGTGCCGCCTAACAAAAGCGCAACACTTGACAGAGCTTCTCTTCGATTCATAATTTATGTTTTTGAACAGTTACGAAATTAAATTTCCAGATTTTTATCAATATAAAAAAATTACAATTGCATTTTTATTGATGATATGCGTCTTTTATCATTCGCACATCTGCAAATCTCCAAATTCGCAAATCAAAGATTTCCTTTCTTCAATTCATCCACAGCATAATTGGCTGCTCTCGCAGTTAATGCCATATATGTTAATGACGGATTCTGGCACGCTGATGATGTCATGCAAGCTCCATCAGTAACAAAAACATTTTTTGCATCCCAAACCTGATTATGCTCATTCAAAACGGATGTTTTCGGGTCCTTGCCCATTCTTGCTGTTCCCATTTCATGAATGCCATCTCCTATTTCATGACCATTATCCCATGTTTTTATATTCTTCACTCCCGCTGTTTCAAACATTGCTTTTGCTTCTTCAACAATGGCTTTGCGCATTTTCTTTTCGTTGTCTTTTAGTTCAGCATCCATCGCAAGTATTGGCAAACCCCATTTATCTTTTCTGTTTTTGTCAAGTGTGATTTTATTCTCATGATATGGGAGCAACTCACCAAAACCTGTCATGCCCATCGTCCATTGTCCCGGCTCAGTAAGTGCTTCTTTGAAATCTGCGCCAATGCTAAGCTCTGCAACATCTCTGCTCCAATTCCCTCTGCTACCGCTTCCCTGATAACCAAAGCCACGGAGAAAATCTCTTTTGTCGCCAAACAAATTTGCAAAACGAACAATGTAAAATCCATTTGCTCTTCTTCCGAAATAATATTTGTCTTCATAACCTTCAATCACACCACTTGCTCCTACATTATAATGATGATCCATGATATTGTGACCGAGCTCACCACTGCTGCTTCCTAACCCATCAGGCCATATATCGGTTGCTGAATTCATAAGCACCCACGCACTGTTCAGTGCTGATGCATTTACAAAAACAATTTTCGATTTGTATTGATAAGTCTGATTGTTTTCAGCATCAAGAATTTCAACGCCGCTTGCTTTTTTCTTATCCTTATCGTACAATATTTTTGTAACGATAGAAAAAGGTCTTACAGTTAAATTGCCTGTTGCTTTCGCTGCTGGCAACGTTGATGATTGCGTGCTGAAATATCCGCCGAACGGGCAACCTTCCCAGCAACGGTTTCTGAACTGGCATTGTGTGCGGCCTGCAATCGGTGCAGTTAAATTTGCAGAACGACCGATAATCATGTGCCGCTGAAATTTTTCTTTAATCCTTGCAGCAACATCTTTCTCAACACAGGTCATATCCATCGGAGGGAGAAAATGCCCATCCGGCAATTGTTGCAGTCCTTCTAATGAACCACTCACGCCGATAAATTTTTCAACGTGATCATACCAAGGTGAAATATCCTTATACCGGATCGGCCAATCAATTGCCCACCCATCTTTTGCATTTGCTTCAAAATCAAAATCGCTCCACCGATAACTCTGTCTTCCCCATAAAATCGAACGACCACCTAACTGATATGATCGCCACCATTTGAACGGTTTTATTTCAGTGTATGGGCAATCAACATCTTTTGCCCAGTAATCCATTATTGCTTCCTGTTTGCCCCATGTTCTCGCAATAATCGGTTTTTCTTTCAGTTGCTCCTGCGTTGCTCGCCCATGGTGCGGAAACTCCCATGGGTCTTTTGTTGCAGTTTTATAATCTTTGATATGCTCAAAATTTCTTCCGCGCTCAAGCATCAAAACCTTTAAGCCTTTTTCGGTTAATTCTTTTGCAGCCCATCCACCGCTGATGCCCGAGCCAATCACAATCGCATCGAAAGTGTTTTGTGCTGTTGCTTTATTATTTATGTTTAATGAATCTCCGGGCATTTTAATTTACGATTTACGAATTGCATTTATGGTTGCGGCAAATCCAAATTCATTATTAATTATCAAATTATCATTAGATATTTCCTTTCTTCAATTCCTTCACTGCATAATCTGCCGCTCTTGCAGACAACGCCATAAATGTGAGTGAAGGGTTTTGTGTGCTTGTTGATACCATCGATGAGCCATCCGTCACAAAAACATTTTTGCAATGATGAAACTGGTTCCATCTGTTCAGCAAAGATGTTTTAGGATCTTTGCCCATTCTGCAGCCACCCATTTCATGAATGTCAAGACCAGGAGCCTGCTTGCTGTCGCGCTGATGAATATTTTTGCAGCCAGCCTTGTCAAGCATCGCTGATGTCTCATTCAAAAAATCTTTCATTGATTTTTCATCGTTATCATCATAACCCACTGATGTAATCAGTTGTGGTATTCCCCATTCATCTTTCAAGTCTTTGCTAAGCCTCACATGATTTGTTTCTTTAGGAATTGTTTCGCCTTGCATCATTGCGCCGACATACCACGGCCCAGCTTCAGAAATCGCTTCTTTGTATTCACCACCAATTTCCGGTTTGCCATCTTTTAGATAATCGTTTCCACGTGATGCAGAAAAATGAACAGTGTAGCCGCGCAGGAAATCAGTTTCCTGTTTATAAACATTTCTGAAATTCGGCATCATAGGTTGTGTTGGCCTGCGGCCGAAATAATATTTATCCATCGGACCGTCATAAGATCCACCCACTGTGCCGCGGTAGTTATGAAAGCAAATATATTTTCCAAGCAAACCATTGTCATTACCAAAACCATTTGGGAAACGATTGGATGTAGAGTTCAGTAAGATCAGATTTGAATTCAGGCAGGCAGCATTCACAAAAATAATTTTTGCATAATACTCTGTCATCTGTTTTGTGTGCGCATCAACAACTCTCACTCCGGTTGCCTTGTCTTTTTTATCATCATAAATAATTGAATGAACAACAGAATCCGGCCTCAATGTAAGATTGCCGGTTTTCATCGCCCATGGAATCGTGCTTGAATTAGAACTGAAATAGCCGCCGAATGGGCAGCCTCTTTCACAAAGGCTTCTGGCCTGGCATTGTCCACGACCTTGCTGCAAATGCACGGGCTGTGGAGTTGTGAGATGCGCACATCTTCCCTGAACAACGTATCGCTGTTTGTATGCGCTCATTATTTTTTGCCGAATCTCTTTTTCCGCACAATTCATTTGCCATGCGGGTAAAAATTCTCCGTCAGGCAAAGTCTCTACTCCATCTTTATTTCCACTGATACCTGCAAAAAGTTCAACATGCGAATACCATGGCGCGAATTCTTCATAAGCAAATGGCCATTCAACTGCAAAGCCATCTCTTCCCGGACCAGCGAAATCAAATTTGCTCCATCGCTGTGTTTGTCTTGCCCATAATAATGATTTGCCACCAACCTGATAGCCGCGTATCCAATCGAAAGGCTTTTCCTGCACGTAAGGATGCTCATTATCTTTTACAAAAAAATGCTGTGAGGTTTCATTGAATGCATAACAACGGTTAACGATCGGATTATTTTTTGTGATTTCTATTGGCAAAGTTTTTCTATGAGGAAAATCCCATGGGTTTTTTGTAGCTGTGGGATAATCTTTCAAATGTGTCACATTCCTTCCTCTTTCAAGCATTAATGTTTTCAGACCTGCATCACATAATTCCTTTGCCGACCAGCCACCGCTAATGCCCGAGCCAATCACAATTG
>DATGIX010000214.1:0-70234 GCA_035295505.1 Puia sp.
TGAATTCAACACCTGACCATTATACAGCACCACAACAATCAAGTCCTGCATTCACATTGCCAACTTCGCAAAGCACGGTGACAGTGAGAGTGCTTGATGCATGTTTGAACTCGGGCACAAAAACTGTTGCCATCACAAAAGCAACTGCACCAATCATCAGGTCAACTGTTTTTCCTTTAACAACATGTTCATATCCATTCTCATTCAGCTTATATATTGACTCGTTGTATGACGGTTCAGTTTTTCAATGGACAAAAGTCAGTGGCTCTGGTTCAGGAAATACAATAATCGGAACAAGCCCTAGCTTGCCTTTAACCTACAATTCAATTGCAGATACCGGGACTTATCAGGTAACCGTAACTGTTCCTAACACGTGCTATAATGTAAGCTCTGTTTTTTATGCAACAGTTACAACCACCTGTTCACCCTCAGTAAGTGGAAATGTTTTCGATGATGCAAACGGGTTGACTGATGGAACAGTTAACGGAACTGGCACAAATGCAGGAGGCGTGTATGTGAAGTTAGTGAACAGCAGCAACAACGTAATCGCCACTGCGCAGGTAGCTACAGATGGAACGTATAAATTTTTAAATGTTAGTGCCGGCACTTATTCATTGGTGCTTTCTACAGTTAGCGGTAGTTCTACAAGTGCATCACTGCCTTCAGGTTGGGTGAACACCGGAGAAAATATGGGTGCAGGTAATGACGGGAATGTGAATGGAATATTATCGAACATAATAATTGGCTCATCGAGCATATCAAATTTGAATTTTGGCATTGAGCAAAAACCAACAGCAGACAATATAACAGCAGCTTCTCAGGTTAATCCGGGAACAACAAAAACAGTGCAGGTTGTTACGTTAAATGGAAATGATGCTGAAGATGGCACTTATGACGGAATCAGTTTAATCAACACAGTTGTCATTAACACGCTGCCGTCAAATGCAATTCTTTATTATAATGGAACAAAAGTAAATGCCGGTGACACCATCAGAAATTATTCTCCATCATCATTAATGATTGACCCGAATGATGGTGCTATCACTGCAATATTTACTTATAGTGAAATAGATGCTGCAGGAATAAGCAGCTCTCCTGCAACTGTGAATATGCCGTTCCTGATATTAAGCACATTGCCGATCAGGTTTATCAACTTTAATGTAATAACTATTGGTACAAGTGCAAAGCTTGACTGGCAGGCAGCGACAGATGGAAATGCTTCATCATTCATAGTTGAGCATAGCACAGATGGAAAAATTTTTGTGAAAATCGGCGAAGTAAATTCACAAATAGGAAATGATTCGAAAAGCTATTCTTTGATTGACATGGCTCCGGCGTTTGGAACAAACTATTATAGAATAAAAATGATTGATGACCTCGGAAACTATACCTACAGTGATGTAAAAGCTGTGACTTTTTCTGATGAATATAGCAAGGGCGTAAAAATTTATCCCGTTCCTGCAAATTCATTTACACAGTTGCAGTTGCCTAAGGTTGCAGAAGATGGAATGTATCTTCAGGTATACGACAATCAGGATAGATTGATGACAACTATGCAGGCAAATCACAGAATGATTATACCAATAAATGTTAGCTCATTTGCAAGCGGCATTTATACTGTGAAGGTGTTCAGGAGCGGAGTTTCTGTATATACAGGAAGAATAATAAAATTATAAAATCACATCAAGTATACGAAGATTTGTGCCGCAGAAAAAATAAAACACGTGCAAGTATTTGCGATGTTCACAAATATTGTAGTAAAGAATTCCATTTGTTTGAAAAATTTATCTTATATTTTTTGAACTTAACCTGACTGAATTATGAAAATCATTATCTGGATAATCGCAGCTATTAATATTTATTTTGGCGGATGGAGTTTTTTAAATGTGATAAATGTTTTGCAGACAAGCAAATATTCTCAAGGCGCAACGACTTTTTTTGCAGTCATATTTCTTGCTATGGGAGTTGCTTCCATTTATTTTTTAATGAAAGGAAATAATAAGCTTGCATTGCTAATTGGAGTTGGACCCTGGTTGCTTTCGTTGTTATTCCTTGTGGCTAACCTGATTTTTTCAGATTATAAATAACCTCAAAAACTGTTAAGGAGGAATAAGTTTGGAGATAGGCTAAAAATCCCGCAAAAGAGCATATTAACTTCTTTGCGGGAAAGAATGATATTATTGATGATTAAATTATTTAAGCTTCATATCCCTGATAATGCTGTCAATCCTTGCATCCAGATCTGATTTCACTTTTTCATAGTCTGCAGCATTTGCGAGTTTTGTGTTCACGCTGAAATAAAATTTTATTTTTGGCTCAGTGCCTGAAGGACGGGCAGAAATCTTGCTGCCATCTTCCAGAATAAATTGCAGCACATTTGATTTTGGCAATTTGATATCCCAGCTTTCTCCTGTCTGCAAATTTTTTCCTTTTCTTAATTCATAATCGAGCAGGTGAACAACCGGAGAACCGTTGATTGTTTTTGGAGGATTGCTTCTGTAAGTTTCCATCATATCTGCAATTTCCTTTTGCCCGTTCATTCCTTTTTTAGTGATGGAAATCAGATTCTCTTTATAAAAACCATATTCGACATATAAATCGATCAGCTTGTCAAACAAAGTTCTTCCTTTATTTTTTTCATAAGCAGCCATTTCGCAAAGCATCGCCACTGCGCTCACTGCATCTTTATCGCGAAGCTTTGAGCCGATCATCAATCCATAACTTTCTTCCCCTCCAATAATATATTCTTCAGTTGCTTCTTTTTCTTTAATGAGTTCTGCAATCCATTTAAAGCCTGTGAGCACATTATAACAAGTGACATCATTTTTTTCTGCTACACGGTCAATCATATCAGTTGTGACAATTGTTTTAATCACCATGTCATTTGGCTGCGCAATGCCTTTTGCTTTTCTGGCTTCCAGCATATAATTAACCGCGAGCACAGCAGTTTGGTTCCCATTCATCAAAACCCATTTTCCTTTTTTGTCTTTGATGCCAATACCGACGCGATCTGCATCGGGGTCCGTTCCTAATAAAATATCAGCATCTATTTCAGCAGCTTTTTTTAATCCAATGCTCATCGCTTCGCTCTCTTCGGGATTGGGATAAACAACCGTTGGAAAGTTTCCATCCGGCTCTGCTTGTTCATTCACTACATGCACATTAGTGAAACCAAAGCGCTGCAATACCTGCGGAACTAATTTAATTCCTGTTCCGTGAATTGGAGTATAAACAATGCAAAGGTTATGTTGCTTCTCGATGATCTCGGGATAAACAGAAAGCCCGCTCACCATACTGATGTATGCGTCGTCAAGGTCTTTTCCAATCATCGAAATATTAGCTTCGCCTCCACCCCATTTAACCTCATCAACTGAAGCAATTTTTTCAACTTCGGTAATCACATTTTTGTCATGTGGAGGAACGAGCTGGCCGCCATCATTCCAATAGGCTTTATAGCCATTATATTCTTTGGGGTTATGAGAAGCAGTGCAAACGACACCACCCTGACAACCGAGATGACGAATAGTGAAACTCAGCTCCGGCGTAGGTCTTAGCGACTGGAACAAAAACACCCTGATGCCATTTGCTGCAAAAACCTTGGCGACAGTCTCAGCAAAAAAGCGGCTGTTGTTACGGCTATCGTGTGCTATGGCAACCTTTACGGTTTTGCCCGGGAATGATTGCTTGAGGTAATTCGCATAACCTTGCGTCGCCATCCCAACTGTGTATTTGTTCATCCTGTTAGTTCCAACGCCCATGATGCCGCGAAGGCCACCTGTGCCAAACTCAAGATTGCGGTAAAAGCTCTCTGTCAGTTCATTCGGGTTCTCTTTTTGGAGCTTTTCAATTTCATTTTTTGTTTCCTGATCGTAGTTGCCATTAAGCCATGCGCTTACTTTTTCCTGGATTGCAGGTTCCATATTTTAATTTTTTGTTGGTAAGTTTTGGAAAACTAATATCGTCAACATTAAGAATATAGACAAATATCCTTATTTCAATATTTGTTTCACTAAAAATGTCAAAGAAATTGTATGTCAACGTTTGCGTAGTTATCCACAAATTCCCTAAATTTGTTAGACAGCCTTCTTCCTCTTTTGAAAGTTATAACTAACCCTTCACAAAATCCGGTGAAAAATTTAAATAAATTTGATCTGTCCCATCGTAATGATTATTGAAAATTTCTACCTCTTAAACGGAACAGATGTCTACATATTTATTACTGCGCGACAATAAACAGTCGGGGCCATTTTCTCTTGATGAGATCAAGGCAAAGGGCTTCAAGAAATATGACCTTGTCTGGGTTGATGGAAAAAGTGCTGCCTGGCGATATCCCGGCGAGATTGATGAGCTGAAAGCGTTTGCTCCAATTGTTGAAGAACAACCGTTCGACAGATTTTTTAAAAAGCCTTCTGAAGAAAAAAAAGAAACAAAAACCGTGCAGGCTCAACCTGCAAAGAAGGAAACGGTAACAATCGCTTTGGTAGCAAATAAGGTTGTTGCAGGAAATGGAGCAAAAAAAATTTATGCTTCATTACCGGCTAAAAAAGCATCTGCAGCTTCATCGCTTCAATCAACGTTTATTAGCCAGCCAGTTAAAGAAGAAATAAGAAAACCGATTACTGAACAGGTAATAAATAATAACCTTCAGGAGAATATTCAGGAACTTTTTCCGGATCAAAGTTTGAATCATTCCAAAGAGATAAATATTCCAAGTAAAACATCTCGTTCTTCTCATCATCGTTTACAAATCGCTGCAGTAGCGGCTTGTATCGTTGTATTATTAGGAGGCGGCATATTCATTGGGATGTCAATAAATAAAAGTTCATTAAATCCGATCAGCAATAATGATCCATCTGACAAACAGATGGCGAAAGTCGACAAGCAGGATCATCAAAATGCTTTGATACCAATTTCAACATCTGTTCCTTTAGATGATAAATCAGTTGCCCAAAACACTCAAGGAAGTAGTTTAGACAACAGCTCAACAGCTATCACAGATATAAAGCCGGCTCAAAGTAATGAAGAGAAAAAGAATGCACAGGCAATTGAAAAGAAAAAGAGTGCCAAATTGAAAACAAATGCAGCAACTGATATCCCTAAAATAATTCCCGAAAGAGAAAGCGTTACTGAAACAGATTCTTCTGGTTTAGCTTCACGTCACTCGACTCATAGAGCTGATATTATTAATGACAAAGAATTAATAAAAAGTAATATCGCAAATCTGGTTTCTGTCAGCTCCAATAAATTCAGTGTAGGCACTTTTGGTGGCATTTCTGAACTGCAGCTAACGGTTAATAACAGGTCTGTTTATCCGTTAGATCTCGTTATGGTTGAAGTGCAATATGTTCAAGCCAATAAGAAGGTTTATAAAACTGAAAATGTTTATTATAGGAATGTTCGTCCGGGAGAATCTATCATGCAGGAAGCGCCTAAAAGTTCGCGAGGTGTTAAAGTTCAATACCGAGTCGCGCTTATCAATTCCAAAGAACCATCTGTTTCTTACTCTGGGATATAGAGTACTTGAAATTTAATTGAATATTTATTATTTATCCCCTTTTATTGATTTTTTATAGAGAAGACCTATATTTGCCTAACCTTATCCCCCACCCTTTAGATTGTTTTTCCCCCTGATTCAATGTATGAAAAGCTGGTTTATACCCCAACTGGAGTATTATGCTGGTCGTATGAAATTTGATTAATTGTGATAAACTATGAAGGGTATGAAGAATGCATTTGTACAGCTATGCCTGATCGTATTGGTGATCACAGGTATACACGCTATGAGACTGATAAAAGCAAACACTATTAACGGAAAAGTGAATTCGCCTGAAGCACTAGAGTTTGCGTGGGCTATAAAAGGATCTGATTCTGTGATTGTTGCTGCTTCTAATGGATATTTTAGCTTAAGAGTTCAGCCAGGAATTTGGAAAGTGCTATTGCACACAAAAAATCCGTACAAGAATATCATCATTAATAATGTTCTTGTTAGTGACGGCAGATCAACCGAGTTAGGTGAGATTAAATTGATTCAATAGATAATTTCTACTCTTTATTTTTAAGACCAGTTGGCTGAGCAACTGGTTTTTGCTTTTTATCTAATGAACCCATTTTCGGAACTTGCTTTATCTTGCCGTCATGAAAAGCATTTTGCTCTTTGGTGCAGGAAAGTCTGCTACTTGCCTCATTGATTATTTAATTAGCGAATCTTCCAGACAAAAATGGCTGCTCATAGTGGTTGATGGCAATATTGAATTGGCTAAATCTAAAATAGGAAATTCTGATACTGCCATTGCAGTTTCAATAAATGTTGAGAACAGTTTCGACCGAAAAGAACTGATCAGCAAAGCTGATATTGTCATATCTCTCCTCCCGCCTTCATTACATTATTTAGTTGCTGTGGATTGTGTGGAGCTGAATAAGAATCTGCTAACTGCTTCTTATGTTGATGAAAAAATTAAAAGCCTTGCATCTGAAATTAAAAGCAAGGGATTAATTTTCCTTTGCGAAATGGGGCTTGATCCGGGAATTGACCATATGAGCGCCATGGAGCTGATCCATCGTATTAAAAATAACGGATGCAAAATAACTTCTTTTAAATCTCACACTGGTGGATTAGTCGCTCCTGAAAGCGATACTAATCCATGGCATTATAAAATCAGTTGGAACCCACGAAACGTTGTGCTTGCTGGCGCAGCCGGAGCTGTCTATAAAGAAAACAATTCCATCATCAGTAAAAAGTATCACGATCTTTTTGATCAATGTGGTGAGGTTCATATAAAAGATATCGGCAACCTTGCCTATTACCCCAATCGCGATTCATTAAGTTATATCCCTATATATGGATTGGAGGAAACAAACATATTTATTCGCACAACGCTTCGCTATCCTTCATTTTGCAAAGGCTGGAAAGCGATTGTTGCTGCAGAGCTGACAGACGATAAAAAGCAAATCAACACTGATAATCTTTCGTTCAAAAAATGGTCAGAAAAAATATTGCCATTTATTAACGCTGAAAATAAAAATCAATTAAAGTTTCTTGGTTTATTTGATGATTTGCCAGTTCCATCATCAGCAAAAAATTCTGCTGATATCCTTCAATATTTATTAGAAACAAAACTGGCGATGAGCGCTCATGATAAAGATATGATCGTGATGCTTCACGAGTTTGAATATCTATCTGAGCAAATAACACACTCTTTAAGAAGCAGCCTTATTGTGAAAGGAGAAGACAATATAAGAACGGCAATGGCAAAAACAGTAGGGCTTCCGCTTGGAATTGCTGCCAAGCTTATTTTGCTTGGAAAGATAAAACTAACAGGCTTGCATATCCCAATACTCCCGGAAATTTATGAGCCTGTTTTGAATGAATTAAAAGATCACGGAGTTCGATTTGAAGAGGAACTTAATTGACTTCCATATTTAATTTTCCTATCAAATGATATGCGATATCTCTGAACGTGACGAGATATTTCCCTTTTCGGAGAAACAAAAGATAGTTGTCTTTATTGGTGGAGATATAAGTTTGGTCTGCCGGGACTAATTGACCTGGTCCATTCAATTTTGTTTCAGCATCATAATATGCCTGCACAAGAAAAGTTTTTTTGACTATTGCTTTCACATACACTCCTTGTCTTAATCCTCCGAGCGCAAGCCAGGCAGGGCGATTATCTTTATATGTTGTTCGCGGGTGGATTACGCAAACATCGTAAGCATCATTATTGGTAATATTAATAGCTTGCCCATCAAGCATCGCAACGCTTGGAACTGAAATAGAAAACTTTCCGGTGTAATCGTCATACAATGCTTTTCCATAAGCAAACTCACTTTCATCACACATGCTCACCTGATCAATACAAAATGGATCAACGCCCGATAATTTTTTGAAAGCCATTGCCATTGTCACATAATTCTTATCAACAGATCTTTTTGCAATATGCCCATAACTTGCTTCTACCAAAATCTTAGCCGACTGATCATGTGCCAATATCTGATAAATATTATCAGCCTGAACAGAATCTCTTTGATTAGAAGTGTGCAGAGTAGAAGTGTCCTGATAAGCCACAAGCGTGTAACCCAATCTCAGAGCGATTCTTGTCAGCTCTCCTCCGATTGGTTCGTTAGTATAATATCCGGTTGATGAAGTGACTCTTTGAAATCCACGTTGAGAATAATTGTTTAAGGTTTCCATTGCGAGATAGCGAAATCCTTTTTTATATAATTCTTCAAGCAACGATACAGTGAACGCTCGATGCAGCGGCTTATTATAAGATTCATTAATCATCACAACATTAGAGCTCTTTGCTGCGAATGAAATGTACTTGATAGCGTCTGCATGTTCAACTCCTTTCAGGTCATCAATTGTTTTTTGTAATTGCTTTTGTGAAGCTTCATCAACAACTTCATAATTTTTGATATGATATTCCAGGGCAGACTGATAATCTTCTACAAACGATGCAGCTTTGCTCATTTCGTTATTGTAACCATTGCTTGTCTCGAACTCCCTGAATTTATTTTCTTCTTTGAATAATTGATACAAAGGAAAAAGATAATTCAAATCTCCTTTAGGATTGAGATTAATATAGCCGACAGTTGAATCATAATAGCGAGGCAAGTTATGCAGTGCATAATCTTTAACAGCCTGCAACTGCTGACTGCTTTGCGGCAGGCAAAATGAAGGAACAAGTGCAACAAAAAGAGCAATAAGAATTTTATTTATTTTCATTTCGCTGCAATGTTAAACAACGGTTTGTTACTGAAAACTTAAAGATGTTTCGCTCTTAATATGGTTATTAATTCAGAAATACCTTCTGTTGCGGGCTTTTCAATTTCAGTGATATTAGCAATAGAAGAAGTGTACGGTATCTTTTTGTCTACAATAAATTTAGGAATGTCAGCTCCTGCATAATTGACTAATCCCGCAGCAGGATAAACAACTAATGAAGTTCCAATCACAGCAAAAATATCTGCAGAATGAACCACATTCAACGCAGCTTCTATCATCGGCACGGGCTCTTCAAACCAAACGATATTCGGGCGAAGCTGTGCACCATCTGCAGCAACATCACCATATTTGATATCCTCTCTGATTTCATAAACCAATCTTTCATTTTTTTCGCTACGCATTTTAAAAATTTCTCCGTGAAGGTGCAACACTTTTGTAGAACCTCCGCGCTCATGAAGATCATCTATATTTTGTGTGATGATATGAACATCAAAATCTTTTTCAAGTTCAGCTAAACCTAAATGCGCAGCATTTGGTTTGGCATCACGCACATTCATTCGGCGCATATTGTAAAAATCCAGAACGAGCTGTGGGTTTCTTTTCCATGCACCTGGTGTTGCTACCTCAGTCACTTCATATCCTTCCCAAAGCCCATCGCTATCCCGAAATGTTTTTAGCCCGCTTTCTGCGCTGATTCCCGCTCCTGTTAAAACAACTAATTTCTTTTTTTTCATGTCCCTAAATTATTGCAGTTAAAAATCTGCCGTTCAAATAAGAAATCATCCGGCAAAACCACTGATTTATTTTTTGATGTTTTACTTGGTAAATTTAAAGTGGTTCTTTTACATGAGAAAGCTTCATTGGCAAATCTTAAAATGAAGCGTTATGAAACTCTTGACTACTCTCTTGATAGCTGCTGCATTCTGCGCAGCATCTAAAAATGTTTTTGAACCGATAGATCCTACAGGAACTTATATATTAAAAGGGAATACAGAAAAAAATATTATCAAAGGACATAATGGAGAAATAAGGGCAAAGCTTCTTGCTGAAAATAAACTGGCATTAGCATTTTATTTAGACAAAGGTGCTCCGAATTTTGAATCAGCTTCTTTCAGAGATACTTTTTTTTATTTTGACAATCGTATTAGCTATCACTCACCCACAGATACAGATTGTATCATCACTTTTATTTTCGATGCGACAACTATTGAAACATTTTTTATGCATAGCAATCCCCAATGCACATGCGGATTTGAGAAAGGAGTTATCATTCCCGCCACATTCGAGAAATCATCAGATGAAATCCCCATTATAAAAGACCTTTCAAGAAACGGAACAAATTAATGTAGGAAAAAAATCCCCATGGAAAAAAGATGCTTGCTTAAAGTGAGCAATAATTTCTACTAATACATCAGTTTTCAACATGCTATAGGCTTCCTTCCAAAGCTGGTATTGTTTTTTCAATAGACTGCTTAAACTATTTCTTCACTTAAAATGTGTTTTATGAGCACTACAAAAAAATCGCAGAAGCCTGATGAAAAGGAAGAAACCAGACAAGCAATTGGAAAAAGACATGACGATGAGATGCCAAATGAAGGCAGGAATCAGCGCAATTCTTCTATCAAAAAAGAAGTAACGGACATGCACAACAAAAAAGATAAACATAATCAAACGGATGAAAAAAGAATTGAAATTGACGACAACCCTGAAGAAACAGAAAGGAAAATTCCTCGCATGAAACATTGACAGGACGGTTATCATCATAGCCGATGTGCAGCAAGGCGATAAAGTCCCGCCATCAGCGGGACTTTATTCAAATCATTTATATTTTATCACTAATCAGATATTTTATGGTACAAACACAAATGAGCACATTAAGCAGCATACTTGAAAAGTTGAGGCTTAAAAAAATGGACAATGAATTTCGCTGGACACCAGAAGGCTTCACTGCTAACAAAGGCAAAGCATATCAGCCTGAGGAATTAAAAATTATCAGAGTGTTCAGGTTCGAAGGTGACTCGGATCCCTCAGATTCATCAGTACTTTACATTATCGAAGCCAATGACGGGCTTGTTGGTTATAGCATCGATGCATATGGCATTTACAGTAATCATGATGATGAAGAAGGTTATGATAATTTCATCAGAAAAATTACTCTCGAAGACAGAGAAGAACAACTTGCATTTGATATTTAAGTGCTAAAACCAGAAAAAATATGGCTACAAAATATTCTCCAAAGACACAGCACAAAATTGAGCGTGCTATGAAGGAAATGAAAGAAGGAAAATTAAAAAGCGGCAAGAGCAACAAAAAAGTAACGAATCCAAAACAGGCGATTGCGATTGGGCTATCAGAAGCCAGAAAAGAAGGCGCAAAAGTTCCTGTTAAAAAAAGTTGAGCAATCAAATTCCCTTTCATTACTCAACCCACAGCCGGATGGAAATATTTTTCATCCGGTTTTTCTTGTGCCTTATTTTTTGTGCCTTGAACCTTTGTTGCTTATTCCATAGATTTGCTGTTTATATTCAGAAAAACAGCAGCAGGATAAATGGACATTTTCATTCGCTCAGCAAGCAGCATTTCCCCGCAAAAAACATTTGGCGCATCATCATTCCTGAATGAATTGACCATTCACGAAGGAGCACGGATGAAATGCATTGAGCCGGATTATAAAGAATTCATCGATCCAAAACTGATTCGCCGCATGAGCCGCATCATTAAGATGGGCGTAGCTTCTGCATCTCAATGCCTTAAAGATGCTCATGTTGAGAACCCCGACGCTATTATTACCGGAACTGCTTATGGATGTTTGGAAGACACTGGGGTTTTTCTCGCAAAAATGGTAGAGCAGAAAGAAGAATTATTAACGCCGACAGCTTTTATACAATCAACACATAATACAGTCGCCGCGCAAATTGCATTGATGCTTCATTGCCATAATTACAACAATACATTTGTTCATCGCGGTTTTTCTTTTGAAAGCGCATTGCTCGACGCGATAATGATGATGAATGATGACAACGCTTCAAATGTGCTCGTTGGAGCAGTTGATGAAATCACAGATGCAAGTTTTAAAATTCTTTCAAGGTTTGATTCATATAAAAAAGAAAATATTACAACTGAAAATTTGTTTTCGTCAAAAACAAAAGGAACGATTGCCGGCGAAGGGTCAGCTTTCTTTTTATTATCAAATCAACGTATAGAAAACGATTATGCTAAATTGGGAGCGCTAAAAACTTTTTATAAGCCAAAAGATAATGATGAGATTGAAAATCAAATTCAATCTTTCTTAAAAGAACAATCACTAAATATTACGGAAATTGATTTATTAATAACAGGCAGGAATGGCGATGAGCAAAATGATAAGAGCTATGAAATCCTTGGAGATTTAGTATTTCAAGATATTAATCAAATAAGTTTCAAACATCTTTGTGGAGAATATCCAACTGCGGTTTCTTTCGCACTCTGGATCGCGGCTAACATCATCAAAGAAAACAGATTGCCTGATATTCTTGTGAGCACAAAACCTCAAAATAATAAGTTTAAAAATATTTTGATTTACAATCATTATCAGAATATCCATCATTCTTTATTATTAATTACTGCATGCTGACTTTCAGGAACACAAATATTTTGTTTGGAGCAGTGATGGTATTGCTGATAATTGCAAGTTTCTATATTCACATCCCCTGGTTCTTTTTTCTTGTTGCCTTGTTTCTTTATTCCATGTTTCTTTTTTTAGGAAGTTATTTTATTCAGCACGGCTTTTATTTCAAATCAATCTGTTCAGCGCAAACAACAAAGAAGCAAATTGCCTTTACTTTCGATGATGGACCGGCGAAAAATTATACTCCTGAAATATTGAAAGCCCTTAAAGAAAATAATGTTCAAGCAGCTTTTTTCTGCATCGGCAACAGGATTTCAGGCAATGAAAATTTATTAGCACAAATAAAAAATGAAAATCACATAATCGGCAACCACAGTTATTCACATCATTTCTGGTTCGATTTGTTTTCATCAAGAAAAATGCTCAACGATATTCAACTAATGAATTCAGTTGTAAAGGAAACAGTGGGGTTAACACCCAAATTATTCCGCCCGCCTTATGGAGTCACTAATCCAAATCTGAAAAAAGCAATTGATAAAGGGAATTATATTTCTATTGGCTGGAATATCCGTTCGATGGACACCGTTGCGAAAGATGCAAATAAGTTAATGCAAAAAATAAAAAGCTCATTGAAGCCGGGTGCTATCATTTTGTTTCATGACAACTGCAAAATCACAGTTGATATTTTGCCTGAATTTATCAGATATGTTAAAGCTGAAGGCTATGAAATCATCAGGTTGGACAAAATGTGTAATTTGCAAGCCTATGAATAAAGCGATACTTTCTTTTCTGTTATTAATAATATGTATTGTTTCAAAAGCTCAGTATGCAGGATATACTTTGGTGAGTGATATAGCTAAGTTCAAAGAACAATTTTCATCAGCTTCACAAAAAACCCAAACTATAAAGAGCGATTTTGTTCAGGAAAAAAACCTGAGCATGCTTTCTGAAAAAATTACATCGAAAGGAAAATTCTGGTTCAAGAAAGATAATCTGGTGAGGATGGAATACAATTCTCCATTTCAATACCTGATGATTATTAATAAGAACAATGTGTACATGAAAGATGGTAATAAAGAAAATAAAGTGGCCACTTCATCTAACAAATTGTTTCAGCAGATTAATAAAATAACCGTTGATTGTGTTCAGGGAACAGCGTTAAATAACACAGATTTCAAGTTCAAAATATTTGAAAATGAAAAAGGGTTTTTAGTTGAGCTTACACCTGTTGCAAAAAACCTGAAGGAATATTTCAAGAACATTAATATTGTGGTTGACAAGAAAGATTATTCTGTGAACAGGATTGACATGATTGAGCTTTCGGGCGACAATACCGTTATCAATTTCATCAACAAAGAACTGAACGCAAATATTCCCGATGCGCTGTTTACTATTCATTAGCAGCTTATTTTTTTTGCAAGGTTGTTCTTCGCTTTACAATAATTTGCAAAAAACAGAAACAGATAAAACCTGTCTTCAAAAATTCAAACCGAAATTTTCATCAGCATTATACAGCGCAAAGATTGATGTTGTCGGAAAACATCTCAGCGGGTTGCTTGTCATTAAGAAAATGCCCGACAGCAGCACAAGAATCGTTTTCTCCAACGAAATGGGATTTACTTTTTTTGATTTCGAATTTCAGCAAGACGGAAATTTTGTAGTGCATAGCATCATCAAGCAAATGGATAAAAAAGCTGTGAAGAAAACTTTGCGCAAAGATTTTGAATTGGTGTTGATGCAAAATCTTGAGAACAAAACTTCTTATTCTTTCAAAGACAGTTCATTTTTATACACGGCATTTCCTCAAACAAAAGGCACTTATTATTACATCACAGATTTGAACTGTTCGCAACTCGTCAAAATGCAACGTGCATCAAAATCTAAAGCTGTTGTAGAAGCAATTATGGAAAACTATGTGAATGATATTCCTGACACTATTGACATTTCGCATAAAAACTTTCAATTTGATATTGGGTTGAAGAAATTAGAAAGATGAATTAATTTTCTTTTAGCTAAATTATTTCGAAAAATAAAAAAGAGGTTACTTTAATACGCAACCTCTTTTTACAATACTTAAGGCTGATGATTCGGGTCAGAAATTGAAATGGAACAATTGCTGTTAATCACAACATTATTAAAGGTTGCTGTAGTTCCTATCACAGATGAACCATCACATGATGCAAATGCATATTTTGTGGCATTGCTTGGTTTAGAAAAACTTATATTATAAGTTCCTGCTGGTAGAGTCCCTAAATTTCCTCCGCCTGATGGGATAGTAAAATAAGTTTTCACAGAAGTTGATGTGTTGGTATATGTCACAGTAAATCCTGATACATTAACATAATTTGAAGCAGTAATAGTTAATGGTGGTGCTGGTATTACCACATCCCAAACAGCTGCAGCAGAATAGCCGCCAACTTTATAACTGTAATCTTTGTTTGACAATATGGTGTAATTACCTCTTGCGACCCATAAAGTAATGTGCGACCCCACAGGGAATTGAGAGAAAAAACTCCAGGGTACTGTCGTGCTACCATTATCAGGAACTAATTCTGAACTTGTTAATGCATGAGTATATCCTGCTTTATTAGTGTAATAATTAAAAATTCTCGTTGGTAAATAATCAGCAATAATCACAACTCCATTTGAGTCTAATGGATCTGCATTCCATGTGAGTGTTGTATTCGTATTCGGTGTAAGTTTTATTGATGACTTTGCCGGAATGTTAGTGATTGTTATTGGCTTGGGTGAATAAAGAGAAGTTGATAATGTGGTTGCTCCACTTTGAACGGCTGCTGATGATTGATTTTGTTTTTGATTATAGCCCGCATCCCCCTGACTTTGAATTGCTGCACCACTGCCGCCCTGACTTTTTGGAGGGTTGAGATTGAAAGTAACATTTGTACCGTACATCCCAGATTGTGCCCCTACCTTATCAAAACCATACCACCCATTTTTATTGGTCATAACTTCACCGCCAATTGAAACATCTCCTCCATCGGTCTCAAACTTTCCAGATACATCATTAAAAAAACCTCCCTTCAAAACAGTCTTAGTTATTTTGGGGTCATTGTTTGTAAGGTTCGATTCAAAAATAAATGTGCCCTCAGTTTTGGTGCTCTGCATTTTATAATAGCGTTCTATTATGTTTAATATGCTATTGTCATCGTTTTGCGTAGTCTGTTTTATTGACTCTTTATGTGAACACGACACATATAACATCATGATGAAGATTGCAAAGATGCCTACAAATCCTATTTTAATATTTGATTTCATGCTAATTATTTTATGGTTAAACAAATTTTGTCTCTACTGCAAAACGGGAGTCTGGTTACTCATCGCAACAGTAATCGGAAAACTATTTGCAGACGCTCCAACCGGAATTGGTATATCCACTACCCCAGAAAAATATGGTCGTTCTGTTACAGTGCTACATACATCAAATACATCAAAATAATCAACAACGATATGATTGGGAAGATTTGCTTGCCCGTTCGCAGCACCTGAACTTGTGAATTCATACACAGGGATACTTTGAGTTGAGCCGGGAACAGACCATGTTGTAGTAGACTCTGGCCCTGTGGAGCTATTACCATTATATATGCAATTATCCTGGCCCATTTCATTCGACCATGAAGTAATCTGGCAAAGATAATTTGAACTGCTTTCAACTATCCCAAGCTCATTTTGCTTGGCATTGCCAACGTAGAGGGGATTGTTCGGATCGCTTGGGAGAAGCGTAGCACTCGGCACAGCGCTGGCCTGTGTGAGATAGTTATAATTAGTTGCATAAGGGGGCTCGCTAAGCTGTCCTGTAGATTCATCATAAAACGGAGACACTGTACATGGCGCCTGCGTATTGGCGGAATTTATCTCATAGTAAGATGGAGCGAAGCTTGTCCAATCAAGCAGCAGTTGTTGAGGTACTGTGTTTGTTACACATGCTGGCTGAGGTAATCCATTTAGATCACCTTTGCTGCATGAGTAAAATGCCAGCATCGCAATCAATACAATATAATTGAGTATTTTTTTCATAATCAAAAGTTTTAATAAAATGAATAAATTAAAATACGTAAGAAAAAGAGCCGGTTATTTGGGATTCAATTTTTAGATAATTGAAACCTCCTGTTGACGGCTTGTCATAATAAAAATGTTCAGTAATACCCAAGTGGCAGTCAACATTTATTTTTTTCCATAATTTATGTTTTCCAAAAACTCGTTGCATGCCCCAGCCCTGGATAAATAAAAGACCAAAATAATTTTGGTTTTTTATCGGATAAAAATTTGCGACATCTGCATATAAAAAATTTGCAGTGTTGTTTTTTGTGTTTTTTTTCTCATCTATCCTTTTGTTCAGGTTGTAATAATTGCGATATTCAATGTAAGCAACCGGAAAAATGATTAGTCGTGTATTGAAAATCGTTTGTGAAACGGAAAAGCCATCTGCTGCCATCCCAATTCCTGCGCCCGCAAACACACTTATCACAGATTTTTTGGTAATTTTTTGCTCCCATTCCAATCCTGTAAAGTCGCTAACCTTCAATTTCAAAAAACTGTGTAAGGCATTTTTAGTAACGCTATCATTTATTTGCTGTGCAACAATTAGATTAGAAATAAGAATAAACCCGATAAATAGTTTAGAACATTTTTTAACCATAAAAATCACCAGAAATGAAAGAAAATTATTACAACAAACCCTGGGATATAATTTACGGTGGCCCATGGCTGTAACTAATAATAATATTGCTATTAACAATAAATAACATGCTAAAGCAAGTTTTATGTATGAATAAATGCTTTGCTAAAACATGCAATTCAAAATGTCAACAATAATTTTTTGCTGCCCTGAAATTTCAGGGAAAGGTGAGTGATGTTGATGCTCATAAGGATAAGTTTTAGGTTTAAATATTTGAATGAATTTACATTTAAAAATAAATCAGATATCAAAATTATCAGCTATTAACCGTGTGTTAACGAGGGCTGATTTCAGGGTGAACTTGCTTGATAATCCGCATATGGTATAAAAACTCCACCTTTGCTAACAGATTAAAAGACCAAAAGATAATGCTTCAGGGGAATTTTTTTACAATCTTGTCAATTCATCAACATGAAAATGCTGTTCAGGCTTCGCTTGAATTAAATCCTTCGCACATAATTTTCGAAGGTCATTTTCCGCAAACTCCCGTTGTCCCAGGAGTTTGCATGATGCAGATAGTGAAAGAAGTGCTGGAAGATGTGATTAAAAAAGAAACAAGAGTTGTTAATGCGGCACACATGAAATTCCTCACGGTCATTAATCCGCAAGAAACAAAGACCGTTCAGTTGGATTTGAAATATATCCCAAGAGAAAACAAGCAAATCGAAATCGTCGCTTCACTTTTTAATGAGGGAGTGGTTTATTTTAAGTTTAAAGGTTTGTTGAAGTCGTGAATGGTCAATGGTGAATATTGAATGCTCCAAATTATCATTCTGTTTTCATAATCATCGACCGACTCTGAACTATTAACTCTGAACTCCTGACTATTCATCTAATTTCAGCACTGCCAAAAACGCTTCCTGCGGCACTTCAACGTTACCGATTTGGCGCATGCGTTTCTTCCCTTCTTTCTGTTTCTCTAATAATTTTCTTTTTCGGCTGATATCACCACCATAACATTTTGCAGTCACATCTTTTCTCAATGCGCTGATGGTTTCCCTTGCAATCACCTTCGCTCCTATCGCTGCTTGTATCGCAATCTGGAATTGCTGCTTTGGTAATAGTTCTTTCAATTTTTCACAAAGCTTTCTTCCGAAATCCTGTGCACGGCTGCGATGTATCAATGCACTCAATGCATCCACCTGGTCGCCGTTCAATAAAATATCCATCTTCACGATATCACTATCACGATAACCAATCGGGTGATAATCGAACGATGCATAACCGCGAGTCTGACTTTTTAGTTTGTCGTAAAAATCAAAAACGATTTCTGTCAATGGCATTTCGAATTGCAGCTCAACACGAGTAGTTGTCAGATAACTTTGATTCAACAATATTCCTCTTTTGCCCAAACACAAAGTCATGATGTTACCAATATATTCTGGCTTTGTGATAATTTGCGCTTTGATATAAGGCTCTTCAATTCTTTCAATGCGGACCGGGTCCGGCATTTCAGTCGGATTGTTCACAATTATTTTTTCGCCACGAGTAGTGTATGCAATAAAACTCACGTTCGGAACGGTAGTAATAACGGTTTGGTCAAATTCTCTTTCCAAACGCTCCTGGATAATTTCCATGTGAAGCATTCCCAGAAATCCACAGCGAAAGCCGAAACCCAATGCCTGTGAGGTTTCCAGCTCGTATGTCAATGAGGCATCATTCAACTGCAATTTGTCCATGCATTCGCGCAGCTCGCCAAAATCATCTGTGTTCACCGGAAAAATGCCCGCGAAAACCATCGGCTTCACTTCCTGAAAACCTTGCACCATTTGCGGGTTATCATTGCTTGCAATCGTAATCGTGTCGCCCACTTTCACTTCTTTCGCATTCTTGATGCCCGTGATGATATAACCCACATCGCCCGTTTTCACTTCAGCTTTCGGGTCTAATGTCAATTTCAAAATGCCCACTTCATCTGCTTCGTATTCTATTCCTGTGGATACAAATTTTACTTTATCGCCTTTCTTAATGCTGCCATTTAAAATTCTGTAATAAACAATAATACCTCTGAAAGAATTGAATACGCTATCGAATATCAGTGCCTGCAAAGGCTCGTCAGGTTTGCCTTTCGGTGGAGGTATCCTTTCAACAATCGCGTGCAGAATTTCATCAACACCCAATCCTGTTCTGGCACTTGCCAATAAAATATCATCCGGCTTGCAGCCAATCAGCTCGATAATCTGGTCGCGCACTTCGTCAATCATCGCGCCGTCCATATCAATTTTATTAATGACGGGAATGATCTCCAAATCATTTTCAATCGCCAGATACAGATTGGAAATCGTCTGCGCCTGAATGCCCTGCGTTGCATCTACCAGCAGCAGTGCACCTTCGCATGCAGCGAGCGCACGGCTCACTTCGTAGCTGAAATCCACGTGCCCGGGCGTGTCAATCAGGTTCAGCGTATATACTTCACCGTTATAAGGATAGTTAATTTGAATAGCGTGGCTTTTAATGGTGATGCCCTTTTCTCTTTCAAGGTCCATATCGTCGAGCACCTGGTCCATCATGTCGCGGTCGCTGATGGTATTGGTCGTTTGCAAAAGCCTGTCTGCAAGGGTCGATTTTCCGTGGTCAATATGAGCGATGATGCAAAAATTCCTGATATTCTTCATGTCCGATTCTTCAGTTTAAATGAAGCTGCAAAAGTAATGAAAAGAGTTGGCAGTTTGCAGTTTAAAGTCAGCAGTGGGCAGTAGGCAGTTTGCAGCTCCATAGCTATTGGCGATGATAAATTTTATAAAGAAACTATGAACGAAAGAACTGCCGACTGCCAACTGAAAACTGAGGGCTTTTATGATACCAGCAGAGGAATTTTATTGAGCATCGTGCATCCTGCCCCGCATTTATTGCGGGGTCGCAATCCGTTCATCGGAAGTGCTACTATTGAGCTTCAGTCTGCGGATGCATTTTCAAAATTAATTTGATAATCGCTGTTGCGAGACCTGTCAGGTTTTGAAAACCTGACAGGTCTGTGAATGACAGGCAGCGACTCGCCGTTGTTGGTAGCCTGACCGACAACATAAATTCGAGTGATGTTCTGGTTCGTGAAGAGTCAACAGATAGAAAAATTTTAAAATTAATTAACGAGCTGCACGTCATGGCGAGGAACGAAGCCATCTGAATTTGCGATAGCAAGTAATTACAATTGCTCCGAGAGTATCCGTCATTACTGCGTAGGCAGGAATCAGGAAACGCACTTTTAAGTTATTACAACTTTATTTGCTTACTGAAAAATGCAAGAGCAGATTCCCGCTTGGGCGGGAATGACGTTCAGCTTCGTTTTAAATTGTAAACATATTGTCTTAAAGAAGTTACAAGAGCTCTCATATATTCTCGTGAGTCAATATCTCCATTATGCCCGTATTCATAAGCCAGTTCCCTATTATCGTTATAGTAATGGACTAATTGAGTGTTGAATATTTTGTCTAAGAAATCATCAAGTGGTGTAATAAAAAAATGAGTTTCTACTTTACTAATTTGAACTTGATGAATCGAAGCATCGAAAGATTGCTTTTTGAAATTGAATTTAATTTTAAATGTTACCATGACATTGGATTTTTTTTAAAGTTACATCAATTCAAAAATCCATTATCACAAGTTTTCAACAACTGTTAAGTGAAATTCGGCTCTTCGCACTTCATCAACAATTTTCTATCGTAGGCACCCTCACCAACCGAACCTTGTCTTATAAAATAAGATGGTCGGTGAAGACACCGACCATTAGAGTAAATTAATAAACAAGTTTATTTATAACACTCTGCTCTTCTCATCTTCATCCAGCAATTCTTTTGTAATAGAATAATCAAACACTTCTTCGCGGTTGAAAATAACCTGGCGAAGCAAATCGTGGATAGTCACAACACCGACAAACTTGCCTCTGTCAAAAGCGAGCAGGTAGCGGGCTTTGCGTGTGTTCATCAGGTTCATGCAATATTCAACAGTGTCGTTCAGTTCAACAAAAGGAAAGTCGGTAGACATCGCATCTTTCACTTCTGTCGTTGTGCTCGAGCGACCTTTCAATATCAGGTTGCGTGCATAATCTCTTTCTGAAAAAATACCTTTGAACTCCTCTCCTTTCATGACAACAAGATAGCTGAGATTAACTGAGTTCAATAAGCTCAGCGCATCAATCACAAGCGTTTTTGATTCCACAAAATTGAAAGATTTTGCTTTGGCTTCGATAAGGTCTTTTACTGTTTTCATATACAAGTCATTTAAAAAACATGAATGATTTTTAGAAACTCTAAAATAATGATTGCGCTATACAAATCCAATATTTTTCTCCCGAGTCGTGTGAAAACTGTTTTCGTACATTTGAAAATATCA
Source organism: Puia sp. (assembly GCA_035295505.1). Classification (GTDB taxonomy): domain Bacteria; phylum Bacteroidota; class Bacteroidia; order Chitinophagales; family Chitinophagaceae; genus Puia. Next base: position 21,355 of record DATGIX010000214.1, read on the forward strand.
TCACCAAATATTTACCATGAAATTTCTATCACTTGAGCCATTTGTCCCGTCCGGAGAAAACTTCGAAGGTTCCAAACAACTTTTTCAGGAATTGGGATTCGAACTAAAATGGGATGCCGGCGATTATGTTGGTTTTGAAAAGGACGGCTGCAAATTCATTTTGCAGAATTATAATCAAAAAGAGTTTGCTGAAAATTTTATGCTGACCGTGCAGATAGAAAATGCTGATGAATTTTATAAAGAATTAACCGATAAAAAACTCCCGGAAAAATTTGGCATCCGTATTAGCAAACCAACGCAACAACCTTATGGCATTGAAGTGAACATCATTGATATTGCCGGCGTCTGCTGGCATTTTGTTGAGGGATAATTGTTGCTTCTATAAAATAAAAAAACCGCCGGAAGAATCCGGCAGTTTAAACCTTATAGTTGAAACAATTCTACTTAAAAAACATTTTGATTATTTCTTTTTCATTGGTTGATTGATTTTGTATCACTAGGAAATAAACACCGGTTAATATTCCTGCCGGACGCTGAATGGTTTTAATATCTCCAACAGAAATCAGGTACGAATTATTGAAAATGATTTTCCCTTCAGGATTAATCAGGCTGATATTATAATTGCCGGAAGATGCATTATTAAATTTAATCCTGAAAACATCAGCAACCGGATTTGGCATTACAGAAATATCAGCAGTAATTCCTTTCTTATCTACTTCCACAATATTTGTGTATGTGTATGAAAGATTCAATTGAACAATGCGTAAGCGATAATAATTTTTGCCTGTTACCGAATTGACATCTGAAAAGAAATATTGACTTGATGAAATATCATTCGTTGATGAAACATTCACAGTTCCGATTGCATCGAATGTTTTTCCATCAATGCTTCTTTCCACAATGAACTGGCTTGCATTGAACGCTTGCGCTGTTGTCCATCGCAACTGCACATTTCCATTTTCCAATGAACCATTAAAAGCAATATCATTAACAGGAAGAATGGCAAGGCAAACTCCATCTACATAGTAGGTTGATACTTTCGTTAAGCAACCTGAATTCACAGACTGAACATTCACATAAGTTCCGGTATCGGGGATTGACAAATCAGGAATTGAATAAGTTGGTCCTGTTCCAACCTGAACACTGTCAGTCGGGCTTGTTTTTTTATACCACAAATATGTTGCATTCGCAATGGTATCTACTTTTAAAACTGTGTTTGTGTGAATGCAATTTGAAGTTGCTTTGATAATCGTGTTGCCAAGCGGTAAAATACTTGCATCATTAATCGTCGCATTTCCACACGCATCAATCACTCTCAATCGAACCACAGAATATGCATTATTGTTATTGATATTAAATACCGGAGAACTTTGCGGGCCTTGCACAATACTTGGTGAAGAAGGAACACTTCCGATAATTGCATAAGTATATGGAGTGATACCCCCAGTTGCTGCAGAGCTAACGCTGAAACTATTATTGTTACATTGGTAAACTGCTGACTGTGCCAAAGATGGAAACACATAAGGCTTCAGCGTGAAAGTGTCATATATCAAATTTGAACATCCTCTAAGAACATATTGAATAATATATGTCGCAGGTGTAAGATTTGCAAAAGTGAAATTAGAACCTCCCGATGAAGAGTAATTAATACTTACAATCGTTCCGTCTTGTGAAATAATTTTTGGAGTTACTCTACCTCCGCTGTAAACCGCATTCACGAATAAATCACCTAATCCATTCTGTGAGGTTGCGCCAGGGCATTTCGAAACGGATGTTATTGATTTTGTCAAAGACGCAGATTTCACAGTGAATGTGGTTGAGTCAAGAGTACTACAAACACTCGCCACTATTATTTTGTAAGTTGTTCCGCTTACAGGAATCGGCAATGCGGTTACACCCGATAAACCGTTGGAAGTAGTATACGTATTTACCAAAGCCCCTTGTGGATTATAAATTTTAATTGTGTAAGGAGCAAGCCCGGCAATCTGAACAGTCAAATCAGTTGCTCCCATGGTACAAGACACATTTGAAGTTACTGTGATCACTGAATGTGGCTGGCTTGGAGTGAAACAACGTGTTATCGTTGTGTCATAACAAGATGGGTCATTTTTCATTTTAATGCAATAAGAACCATAAGCAAGATTGTTGAACTGACCGGTTGTATTGCAAGTGATTTGATTGTTTGCACTATCATATAAACAAAACTGAGGATTAGTGAGGTTACTTTGTCCTCCGAGGTTTGCATTAAAATAATTACAATTATTCGTGATGCTGACACTTGTATTCACTGATGGTATTAATTTTCCAACAGAAAAGCAATTAGTGAGCAATGTATCATAACAAGAAGGGTCGTTCTGAACACGAACACAATAAGAACCGAAATTGATATTTGTAAATGTCCCAGATGTGTTACAAGAAATCAAAGTTCCGGCTGAGTCATATAAACAATATTGCCCGTTGGTAATATTACTTGCATTCACAGTTCCTGTGAAGCTGCTACAACTTTGCCCTGAAATATTTACACCCGTAATAGTTGGTTTAGGTTTTGTTGCAGTGAACGAACGTGTAAAACTTGTATCATAACAATTGTCAGTTATTTTGATATAGTATGAGCCATAAGCAAGTGCACTAAATGCTCCCATCGTGTTGCAGGTGATTAATGTATTTGCGGAAGTGTATAAACAATATTGCGGGTTTGTGAGATATTGTTGTCCGGTGATCATAGCAGTGAAGCTATTACAAGTTTGATTGCTGATTGAAACATTGTTATTGACTTTTGGTTTTGCATTATCAGTCCATGATGAAACTGAAATGTTGTTACATGGATCTTTCACAACAAAAGATGCGGAACGAGCCGTTCCTTTGTAAAATGTGAAAACACGATTTGAAGACCAAAGCGTATCTCCGGCTCCTCTTACATATCCATATAAATAACCTGAAAAATTTGAGCCGGATGTATTTACATTTCCATAATTATCCGTCACGGTTAATGCTACACTTGCGCTATCACAATTTATTTTTGTAACCGCAGTGCTTGTGATTGACCATGTGTGATTCGATATTGAAATAATCCTTGTTTGCAACCCACCACATGAATCGGTCAATTGAATAGTATAATTACCGGGGATGAGGTTTGTGAAAAAACCTGTTGAATTTGTTGTTCCTATTCCTGAAGCAGAAGGCGCAACAATTGAATAAGCAAAAGGCGCTTTCCCATATTGCACATTCCCTACAGTGATTGTTCCATTTGCTGCGCCGTTGCAGGTCACATCGGTTTCTGTTAATGTGAAGCGCGGGTCCTGATAACTTCCGCCAACAGTTACATTATTGATTTGTACTGAGCATCCATTCACGATATCTTTTACAAGAACATTATAAACACCTGCGCCGAGGCCGCCAATAATATTTGTTGACGTTGTTGAGCTAAAGCCGGAACCTGTAACAGTATAATTATAATTTCCTGAACCATTGTCAGTGTTCACAATAATACTACCGGTTGCTTTACATTGGGATGGTGTGGATGATGCTGTTGCTGTTAAAAGACAAGACTGAGCTTTAAGAGAGTTGGTAAGCAAAGATGCCGATGCGACGAAGCAGGCAATAACAAGGATACGTTTCAGTTTCATAGTAAGGTTTTAAAAGATTCGAAAATCAATTTGGCTTCTCACTAAGGATAACTGGACGTTTCCATAAGATAGCTATTTGCTTGCCAATGGATAAATGACTTGCTTATCAGCATTATATCTAAGTCAGTAAAAACAATACGTTCCCGATAATCAAATTTTCCGCCCATTGTGGGAATAAAATTTGCAGATTCCAAACCATATGAAAAAGAGAAATAGTCTATCAAACTTTCAGTTTGAAAAAATCATTTAAAAAATGTGACACTTATTACAAGAAAAATGGCAGAAATAATAGTGAGGATAATCAACAATGGGGTCGTAAATTTTAACCATGTCTTGTAGCTAACATTCACCATAGAAATAGATGGCAATGTTAAACCAGTTGGTGAAATAGCATTCATGATGCCCGTGCCGAGCACATAGACAGTCACAATATTTTCAACGCCCATTCCGACAAGTAAACCAAGCGGCGCAATAATCGGCATTGTAAGCACAGCCATGCCCGATGTGGAAGAAATAAAAATGGTGAGCACCAAATAGAGGACCAGCAAGCTCACAATAAAAATAGCTGCTGTCATTCCTTTCACAAGATTTGATGAGTAGAATAAAATTGAATCGCTGATATGCCCATCATTCAAAATAATTGTTACTCCTCTTGCGAACCCAACAATAAATGCAACCGATAATAAACCTTCTGCCCCTTTGATCAGCTTTTCAACAAAAACTTTTTCCTTCATCCGCATAAAGATGGCGAGCAAAAGAGAAGACGCAAAAAACAGAGATGTCATTTCGAGCAGCCACCAATCTAACTTGACAACACCGAAAATAAGCATGCCAAAAGTTGATGCGAATAAAAGCAATATCATTTTATCCTTTGTGCTCATTTTTGTTTGCTCAGAAGAATCGATAACAACAAATGGAGATTGAACATTGCCATCATATTTTAGCACTAAAGATTTTGAAGGATCTTTTTTTATTTTATCTGCATAGCGCAAAATGAAAATGATAGTAATAGCTGTCGTGATAACAAACATGATGATACGGCCTGTTGATCCGATGCTCCAATTGATGCCGGCAACATCAGAAGCAAGTATCACAGAAAAGGGACAAGTCACACCCGTCATCGTCCCAATATTCGATCCGAAGTATATAACGGCAACGGGTACCAGCAAATCAAAACCGGCAGCTAAAAAAACAGGTACTACTAATGGATAAAATGCCATCGTTTCCTCTGCCATGCCAAAGGTTGTGCCACCAAGGGCGAACAAAGATGTAAAAACAATTATTAGATTTTTTTCTTTCCCTTTCATCTTTGAAGCGACGAAAGCAATTCCTTTTTGCAATGCTCCCGAATCATAAAATATGCTCACAAAACCGCCGACCATTAACACAAAAAATATAATATCAACAGAATCATAAATGCCTTTGAACGGTGCTTCAAGAATGCTGATGAGGCCTTGCCCGTTTTTTGATTCACTGTGAAAAGAACCCGGGACTGCAACCGGTTTTCTGATATCACCGTGTTGAAATTTCTGAAGATTTATTTTAATACCCAGGCTATCTAAAATTTTTTGTTCGGCAGGTAGTTCAATATTTTTTTCCTGTGTAGAAAGAACGAAATGATCTTTTTCAAATGACAGCCTGTTATAGCCGCCGGGCGGAATTATCCACGTAGCAATTGCAGCTATCACAATCACAATCATCACAACAGTAAGAGCGGTAGGGAAACCTCGTTTTGTCGCCATGCAGAAATTTGTTTAACAAATTATTGCATCTTATTGAATAATAAATTAAATAAGATGGGGAATTTTATTAGTGCCTATCAGTTTATGGTTATGCAGGTATAATTTTACCATCATAATATCATCCGAGCATAAAATTACTCAGCAGCGCAGCAAAAAATTCAAAACTGTTAATTTTGCCAGTTTTACTGCTACATGAGCGAGGCCTTCGAACAACATATCAATTAAGTGCCTCAGGGCGAATCAAAAAAAATCGCTGAGCAATGAAAAAAAGTTATAATAAATCTGTACAGAAAAAATAATAAAATGAAAACAATGATTAATTGTGTAGTGAACATATTAATATTTGCCTTGCTGAATGGATGTTCAAAAAATCATTCTGTATCTACCACTCCTCCAAATACTGGCGGTGATACAACTCATCAGTCGACACCTGTTAATACAGATGTTGCGTTTTGGCTGACCAATTCTGATCAATCTGCACTGTTCAAAAAGCAAAATGTTTCATTGCTTTTTTCAAATTCAACAAACGTCAACCCGACAATCATTTTTGATTCAACCCAAACCTTTCAAACAATGGATGGTTTTGGTTTTGCATTAACCGGAGGCAGCGCTTATGTGATCAACAGAATGCCTGCAACTGACAGAGATGCTTTGCTGAAAGAACTTTTTGCAACTGATACCAATAATATCGGCATCAGTTACCTACGTGTGAGCATTGGTGCAAGTGATCTTAGCGCTGATGTATTTACTTATGATGACATGCCTGCAGGACAAACAGATACCCTGCTTTCTAATTTCAGCATTGCTGCAGAAAATGCTGATCTGATACCGGTGCTGCAAAAAATTATTGCGATCAACTCTTCCATAAAGATTTTGGGCTCTCCATGGACTGCTCCCGTTTGGATGAAAGACAACAATAGTTCTGTTGGAGGAAACCTGAATCATAAGTATGATGATGTGTATGCAAAGTATTTTGTGAAATACATTCAGGCAATGCAGGCAAAAGGGATTACTATTGATGCGGTCACGCTGCAGAATGAGCCGATGAACCCGAATAACAATCCAAGCATGTTGTTGTCTGCTGCTGAAGAAGCTGATTTTATCAAAAACCACGTGGGGCCTGCATTCAAAACCGCAGGCATCAACACAAAGATTTTCATCTTCGATCATAATTGCGGCAATCCGGAATATCCTTTAGCGATTCTTGCAGACACCAGCGCTTTGAAATATATAGACGGTTCAGCTTTCCATTTATATGGAGGTGATATCAGTGCGCTCACACAAATTCATAATGCAGCTCCTTCGAAGAATGTTTACTTCACAGAGCAATGGGTAGGAGCTCCCTGAAATTTTGGGCCGGATTTCAATTGGGGTGTTAAAAATTTAGTGATTGGCGCAAGTAGGAACTGGAGCAAAGTAGTGTTGCAATGGAACCTTGCTAACGATATTAATTATGGGCCTCATACAACAGGTGGCTGCACAAGTTGCCTGGGTGCTGTAACAATCGGTTCTGCTGTCTATAGAAATGTCGCATATTACACCATTGCACATGCTGCTAAATTTGTAAGACCAGGTTCAATCAGAATTTCTACAAGCATTCCAAGCAACCTAGAGAATGTTGGCTTTGTTACGCCTGATGGAAAAAAAGTTTTGATTGTTTTAAATGATGGAAGTTCTGCGCAAACTTTTAATATTCGCTTCAATCAAAAAATAGTGACCACAACACTGAATAGTGGCTCTGTAGGAACTTATGTTTGGTGACCGTAATTCTCCCTTTATGTTTCATTAACACAGGAAAGTAATTTCCTTACTTAAATTGCAATTAACAAAATTGAATAGGGATGTTATATCGAGAACTGGGGAAGTCAGGCTTGTCAGTCAGTGAAATTGGTTTTGGCTGCATGTCGTTGCAAATAAACAGCTCAGAAAATAATTCACTTATTAACCATGCGATTGATGCAGGGGTTAATTTTTTTGATACTGCTGATATTTATCAAAATGGCGAAAACGAAATTTGCCTGGGAAAAGCGGTTAGGCATAAGCGTGATAAAATATTGATAGCAACAAAGGTTGGCAATAAACCAAAAAAAGACGGAAGCGGTTTAGATTGGGATGCAAGCAAAGCGCATATCTTTTCAGCAGTTGAGAAAAGCCTAGAAAGACTTCAAACGGATTATATTGATTTATACCAATTGCATGGAGGAACTATCGATGATAATATTGATGAAACCATTGAAGCTTTTGAGAAATTAAAGCAACAAGGCAAAATCAGGTTTTATGGAATTTCGTCTATAAGACCAAATGTCATCAGAGAATACGTGAAGCGTTCAAATATAGTGAGCGTGATGATGCAATACAGTATTTTGGACAGAAGGCCTGAAGAAGCATGCTTCGAATTGCTTGAACAAAGAAAGATTGACGTGCTCGCGAGAGGAAGCATTGCAAAAGGGTTGCTGATTAATAAGCCTGTTGAAAATTATCTTGGTTATGACATGGCAGATGTGAGCAAAGCCGCTACTGCGATTTCTTTGCTCTCAAATGAAAGAAGAAATAATGTTCAGACTGCGCTGCGCTTTGTGCTGAAACAAAATGTAATTGCATCTGCGGTTGTCGGAATAAGAACTATGCAACAAATGCAGGAAGCAATCAAAACTGTAAACTCACCGGAATTAGGAGCTGATGAAATAGAGTATCTGAGAAAAATTCTGGAGCCTGGTTATTATGAGCTGCACAGGTAACTAAAGGAGAAATTCAAAATTATTCGTAACTTTTAGCTGACTAAAACTAACGGACATGAAAAACTTTATCTTTCTCAATGCTTTTTTATTTCTCTCAATATTTACACAGGCGCAAAAATCAGACTACCGGGTTGTCTTTGACCTCACAAGCAAAGACTCGCTCGACCAACGTTCTGTGATCAGATGGCTTAGTGAAGTGATAAAACCAAATCCTGATGCCAGGCTCGAAGTGGTGATGTATGGACAGGGATTCAATTTTGTGTTGAACAAATCAATGTATGCGGATGCGATCACAAAGCTCGCAGCTAATAAAAATATTTCTTTCAAAGTATGTGATATATCTCTTCAGAATAATCATGTAGATAAAAATGAACTGCTACCCTGCGTAGAAATTGTACCTGATGGGATTTATGAAATCATTAGCAAGCAAAAGCAAGGATGGGGCTATATTAAAGCCGTCCATTGAAGCCGCGATCAGCATAAACAACGATCACGAGACCGTTTCATCCATATCTCCTGAAAAATTTTTCTCAGAAATAAACCCAAGCAGCTTTTAGAGATTAATTTGAGTCTTATTCAAGTATTTTTATAAGAGAAGGTTAACCTGACAATAAGTATTGATAAAATCCCTTATTTTCACCAAAATCAGCTAAAATGGTAGCAACACAATTAGCGCAGGAATTTGAACAGGCAGCAGAAGAAAGCAAGAATCTTAGCTCGCGACCAAGCAATGAGTCATTATTGCAATTATACTCCCTATATAAACAGGCTACTATTGGTGATGTGAATACAGAACCTCCCTCCAATCCATTTGATTTTGTCGCCAAAGCAAAATATGACGCATGGGTATCGCTAAAAGGGAAAGCAAAAGAAACAGTTATGCGGGAATACATTAATCTGGTGAACAAACTGAAATCCTGAGATTCAAATTCTCGATGCAGGAAAGCCATTTAGAAATTCTACGATGCCCGATAACAGGCAGCAAATTACAGCTTCAAACAATTGCTACAGGAAAAAAATCATTCAGCAATATTGAGACAGCGATAATTCTCGAAGGCATTCTTTGGGCTGATCATGGTTTGTTTTATCCTGTTATAGAAGCTGTGCCCCGGCTGATTCCGGAGGCAATCATAGATTATGAAAATTTCCTTCGCATACATGTTCCTGATTTTGACGAGCGGAAACAGCTTATTAACAAAGATTATCTCAATCTCATCAGCTACGCATTTAAAAAGAACAAGCGGACAAAAGAAAGCTTTGCTTTTGAATGGAGCTTTTTCAGGTATAATGAAGATAAAACATGGGACGCAGGTTTAACAGGCATGCTTAACCGCTTTTTAAGGGAGACTGATGAATCGAAAGAAACTATTAAAGGGAAACTGATTTTTGATGTGGGTTGCGGTAACGGAGTTTTAGACATATTGCTCGGAGGGCTGGGTGCTTCGGTATTAGCAATGGACTTAAGTAAAAGCATAGTGAAGGCAAATGAAAAGAACAATGATGCAAATGTCTTTTTTGTTCAGGGTGATGTTCAATTTCCACCAGTTCCTAAAGAAAGCTTCGATATTGTTCAATGCAGCGGCATTCTCATTCATACAAACAACACCGAATCTTCATTTGCAGTCATTGAACCTTCTGTTAAAAGAAATGGCAAACTAAGTGTTTGGCTTTATCATCCAAGAAAAGATTTTCTTCATAATATATTCAACTCAATTCGAAATGTGACTTCCAGGCTCCCGCTGAAAGTTCAATATTATTTATACTTATTTACTTTGTTTCCGCTAAGTTTTATTATTAAGCGGATAAAAGGAAATAAGCAAAATGCCAGAGAGATGATGGTCAATATTCTCGACTGGTTCACGCCGCAATATCGTTGGGAGCATGAGCATGATGAAGTGGAAGGCTGGTTTGAAAAACGAGGTTATAAAAATGTAAAGATTACAACCGATGAATTATTTGGCTTCAATATAACTGGTGAAAAAGCACCTGTTGATATAGCTGACTAATTTGTTTTCCAATTTCTTCATAACTAAATTTCTGAATTGCATTTTTTGAAATAGCAGCTCTGTTATATTGATGATAATCTTTTACCATTATCCTGATCGCTTCTTTCAAAGCATCTTCATTTGCAGATTCAATTAATATCCCATTTGATTCATTTACTACTTCCGGGATGCCTCCGACATTTGTCGAGATAACTGGTAAGCCGCAACACAAGCTTTCCAAAATCACGCAAGGCATGTTTTCTGTTTTGCTGAAAAGGATGAAAGCATCGGCTGTTTGCATTTGCTTTGCAACTTCGTCGTAGCTGATCTCACCAGTAAAAAAAATTGATTTATCGAGCATTTGCGTCTTTTGTGCAAGCTCTAAAATGGAGTTGTCATACTTGCCAACTAACACCAGTTCAAGCTCTATATTTTCCTGCCAAACTGCGGCGAATGAATGAATAATGCCTTCAACATTTTTCAATGGATGCATGTTGGAAACATGTATAAACCGGAATTTGTTACTTGTAGCGGGTTTGTAATAAAATAATGAAATGTCAACAGTATTGTATACTACAGAAAATGGTTTGTCAATAACCATCTTGTTTATAGCCACGCCTACGTTTCTGCTGACAGGAGAAAATATTGCAGATTCTCTGATGATTTTTTTTGTAAAAAATTTAAACAGTATGTCTCTTTTATTGAAAGGCTCATCAACAATATTATTGTAAATGCCATAATGTTCTGTAAGAATGTACGGTACTTTATATTTTTGTTTCAGCCACATTCCTAACAATCCGGCTTTGAGCGGAACATGAACATGAGATAATGGAATGGATTCGTTCTTGTAAACTAAAATAAGCTTCCTGAAAATCTTCTTATATTTCAATAAGGAATTGAATTTATTCAATGGCTTTAATGGAGTATCGCATTTATAATAAACGATATGCTCTGTAAGATTTTCGCTCTGATTAATTTCCTCATAAGATTCTCCGGGAAAAAATGGATGATCGGCTTTTGCAACATGAAGAACTATAACATGATAAAATTTTGAAACAGCTTTTGCATGCCGTTGAATAAAATCTCCGGTGAACATATCGGTCTTATTCGGATACCAACTTGTCAGCCAAAGAATTTTTTGCATAGCAAATATTAACCTAATTGCGAATCAATTTATAAATGTAATCTATGTCGGAATATTTGATTAGAAAGAAATCTTTCAGATTGCTTTTGTGCTGTTTTTTGAAAGCCCATAAGCTATATGCCAAATAGCATATATAACCTATGCTGCTTACGGCTGCAGCAGCATTTATTCCAAATAAAGGGATAAACAATAAATCTCCAGTGATAATGATGAGTAATGATATTAACGCGCCTGCTAAATTTATTTTTAATTTATTCATGCCGGCAAAATAAGCGGCTAGCAAAGCCTGTGTAGATAAACTTAAAATGCCGGGTGACAATAATAAAAAAGGTGTGTACATATGCCGAAATGAGGCTCCGTATAAAAAGGGGAAAAGAAATTTTCCAAACGCGATTAAAATAATAAGCACAAAAAAATATGTAGAGACCAAAAGCCTTGACAATGATTGTAGCGAAGCCTGCATACTTTCGCTTGGTTTCTCAGCCGTTTTTGGAAAGATTACTGCAGCAAGGATAGTGGGCATAAGAAGAAAAATTTGCCCAAGCTTTGAAACCTGAATGTAATTGCCCAGCTCAACTTCGGGACAAAACTTTTGCACGAACCAATAATCCACGCGATAAACCAGAAAGAAAACGATATTAGCTGCAAGCGCAATTAATGAATATCTTGAAATACGCTTGACTTCAGCAAATGCGAGAAAGCCAAATTTTGAATCATTGCTGGTTAAGAAATATGCAAGCATGATCAGAATGCCCTGCAGCAAAAAAGAGAACAAATAAATAATTACAAAATTAGAATAGCCAAAATCATTGGTGTCGAATATTATAATGAAAAAGATAATCGCAGTGTTAGCTGAAAGCAAAATGAAATTGGAAATAAAGAAATTCTGTCTGGCAAATAACAATGCGCTGAAATAATTGATAAGAAGAAAGCCCATTACGTAAGCAATGCAAACCACAAAATATGCACGTTCAGAAGCTGCTGGCCCTAAAATGGTCTTGGGCATAAGGAATAAACAAATGGCACTAATGGTAGATGCAAACAATGCCCACAAAAAACAGAAGAGCCCGATCTTTTTTTCAGAAATTTCTTTTTTTGCAGCATAATAAGCTGCTCCCGATTCAAGACTTGCGCCTGTAATCAGCAGGAGCAGCGATAGGTTATTGATTACATAATAAATGACCCCGCTCCCATCCGCTTTGAAACATCGCGCAATAATAATGTTCAGGATAAAAGTAGAAAGGAAATATAGCCCTCGCCAAAAAACATTTTGAAAAATCAACTCTTTTAGCGGCATCCTGATTTTTTTAAATTAAACAGCTAGCTGATTTTACTGTCATCTGAATAGATGTCAGCGATTCTCAAAGAGACTTCTTACTTCAATGCTTTGATAATTTCAATAAAATCTTTTGCAACCAGGGACGCTCCGCCAACTAGACCACCATCAACATCCGGACATGCAAATAATTCTTTTGCATTATTTGCTTTTACGCTGCCGCCATATAAGATTGGAATCTCTGTTGCAACTGAATGCCCGAATTGTTTTTCAAGCACACTGCGTAAATGTGCATGCATTTCCTGAGCTTGTTCAGTTGTGGCTGTTTTACCAGTGCCTATTGCCCAGATTGGTTCATAAGCGATCACTATTTTTTTTAGTTGCTCATCGCTAAAACCGAATAATGATTCTTTCAATTGTGTTTCTACATAATCATTTTGAGTTCCTGCTTCTCGAATACTCAATGGCTCGCCACAACAAAAAATAGGTGTGATATTATTTTCAAGACATAAAGTTATTTTTTCAGCAAGCATCTGGTTGCTTTCATTAAAATATTCTCTTCTTTCACTGTGGCCAAGAACACAATATTTTATCCCGATAGAATGAAGCATTTCTGCAGAAACTTCTCCGGTAAATGCACCGGATTTTTTGTTGTAACAATTTTGTGCAGAAGCAAAATAATTTGTTGCTGATGCTAATTTATGCTGCGCAATTGTTAGATAAGGAAAGGGAACTGCAAAAACTGCCTGCTGATGACTTTTCAAATGAATGCCGGCATTAAGAATATCATCTAATAATTGTTCGCCTTGCTGAAGAGTCAGGTTCATTTTCCAGTTTGCCGCAGCTATTTGGTTTCGCATTTTTTTAATTTTAAGAATTTTCAAAAATATGTTTCAAATTTTGTATTTCCATATCATCAGGCAATTCATTTTTCAGCTTTTTCCAATTAGAAATATCTTTCACAGCCTTTTCAAATTCATATCTGGCAGAATCACCAAATCCCCAGGAAAAATTTTTAATTAATTTTGGTGTGAAGCCTGAACCGAAAACATTGCAGCAAGTTCCAACTACAGTTCCGGTATTGAAAGAAGTATTAATAGCAGATCTTGAATAATCGCCCATCAATAGCCCGCATTTCATTCCGGCATTGATGAATGTATCTGACGGCTGATGCCATACTTTCACATCAGTGGCTGTGTTTTTAATATTTGAATTGGAAGTGCCGGCACCAAGATTGCACCATGCCCCTATCACAGAATCCCCGATGTAGCCATCATGTGCCTTATTAGAATAATCGAAGAAAACAGCATTTTTTATTTCGCCACCAACCACACATTTTTTCCCAATTGAAGTTGCCCCATAAATTTTTCCGCCCATTTTCACCATGCTTTCTTTCCCTAAAAAAAATGGGCCTCTGATCATGCTGCCTTCCATTATTTCAGCACCTTCAGAAATATAAATAGGCCCTGTTGAAGCATTTAATATAGCGTGTTCAATTTTTGCACCTTTTTCAACAAAAATATTTTCAGGTGATATAACTTGATTTGTAGCTGATAGCTTTTCGCTGGTCTTGTTTTTTGTGAGCAGTTCAAAATCATTTCGGATAGCCATGTCCGTTAGCTGAAATATCTGCCAGGGAAATTCAAGTTTTTGAGCATTTGAATAATCTGATTCCCCTTTTATGATTGATTGGGCTAACTCGTACGAAGGAATAATATTAACAGGAATAGCATTGTCATTTACGGAAAACTCTACTGACGCACCGGAAAAACACTCCCATTTTTCCCGAAGTGTAGTTATGCCAATTCTTATATCAAGAACAGAGCGGGTCTGAGTGAATGGGAAAAGAAAATCTTTGGGCAATTCTTTCAGGACAATTGCATTCATTGGCTAAAACTACAATTTTCTGATGAGGGCTGAACCATCAAACAAAAATCCCCTCCGGGTTGGAGGGGATAATTATCTGAGCAATAATTGCATGAATTATTTTGTCTTTTTCTCGTAGCGCTTCTTGAACTTATCAATACGCCCTGCAGTGTCAACAAGCATGTTCTTGCCCGTGAAAAACGGATGAGAGGTGTTTGAAATTTCCAATTTGATCAATGGATATTCTTTGCCATCTTCCCATTTCACGTTTTCTTTTGAGGCAGCAGAAGAGCGGCTTAAAAATGAATAGCCATTGCTCATATCCTTAAAAACAACAAAGCGATAGCTTGTTGGGTGGATTCCTTTCTTCATAATTTGATGATTTGAGGCTGCACGGATTTTGCCGTGCAGAGTTAAAAAATAGAGCGCAAAATTAGTCATTAACGCTCTTGTTTCCAAATCTTATTTGATCTGAGAAAACCGTCAATTGCGCATGTTCAGGTATTGCATCGGAACGCCGACATTTCCATTTCTGCAAAGTTGGATTACTGCCTGAAGATCATCAATTTTTTTGGCGGTCACACGCACAAGATCCTCCATGATCTGCGCCTGCACTTTTAATCCTGAATCTTTTATCAGCTTCACAATCTTTTTTGCATCTTCCTGCTTAAGACCGTTCCTCACGATCACTTCCTGCTTCACAGTTTTGCCACTGGGGTATGATTCTTTGGTAAGATCAAATGCGAGCGGGTCTAGGCCTTGTTTATGAGAACGGCTAATGAGCACGTCGATAATTTGCTTTAGCTTCATGTCGCTTTCTGCTTCCAGATCAATCTTCATGTCTTTTTTATTCAAATCAATCTGAACAGGTGAATCTTTGAAATCAAAGCGATTCGTGATTTCTTTTTTAGTGATGTTAACAGCGTTGTCGAGCGTTTGCAATTCAACTTTGCTGACTATATCAAATGATGGCATGGTTAATAATTGAGAATGCAAATGTAGCTTCTATAAATAAAAAAAGAGAGGCTCTTTAGAAAAAGAGCCTCGTTACCAAAACTAACTACTACAGATCGTTTAATATCTTAATTATTTCCACCAGCTTTCACGCGGTTTTGCTCATCGTTTGCACCACCTGCATTCCGGCGTGGTTGCGGGCCTTTGATCGGCTTGCCAAAACGGTAAGTGAAGGTGAGGCTAACCTGACGGCTATCTCTTGTATTGTGGAAAGTTGCTTGTGTTTCCTGGAAATTGATATAACCTCTCACGCTTCCGGTATAGAACATATCTCTGATGGCAAGTTTCAAACTGGCTTTTTCTTTCAGCAATTGTTTTGAAACTGCTGCTGAAGCTTGTCCCATCGGTTCAAGAATAATCTGTCCTTCTACTCCTTTGGTACGGTACCATCCTGAAAGCTCTCCGCCCCACCCTTTGCTAAATCTGAACTGGTTGTTCAGATTTGCCATCAGCGTTGTTGAGCTCACATTAATGTCTTCACCATATAACAATCCTGAGAATTTATTATAGCTCACATTGGTATAAATAATCGCTGTCCACCATTTCTGAACTGGTATCTGAGCGCTCACCGCAATTCCTGCATTCTGGCGCTTTCCTATATTTCCGTTGCGCACAATTGTTGCACGGCCAGATTGCTCAAATGTTTCTGTGAAAAAGTTTTTAGTGTTGCTATAATTCAATGTTGTTGTCAAAAAATTATTATAGGTGTGCGACAGTTCAACATTATGAGTGTACTGTGGCTGCAAATAAGGGTTTCCAGATTGATAAGTATATTGATCAAGGAAGAAAAGGAACGGATTCAAATCCTGGTAAGCCGGCCGATCTATACGGCGGCCATAATTGATCGAAAAACTGTTTTTTGCACTTGCCTGATAGCTTATGTAAAGAGTTGGGAAAAGATTCACATAACTTTTCTTGAAAGTAGAATCGTTGTTATTTATAGTATATGCATTGCCCAATTGATGGCCTGAATAATTAGTGTTCTCTAGTCTCAAGCCAGCCTGTATGCTCCATTTTTTTAATTGTTTATTTAAATTTATATAAGCAGCATTGATATTCTCACGATACAAAAAGCGATTGGTTTTTGTAGTATCAACTTCTGAAATATTATTGATCACATTGTAATAATTCGCAGTATTATCAGTAGAAACATAACTTGTTTTTATGCCTGCTTCAAATTTTAAACTGTTTTTGAAAGGATGTGAGAAATCTGATTTGAAGCTGTAAATATTGATATCGCTTGGCAAATTTCCTGTAAGAACAGTTTCTCCTTTTTTGTTCCAATCAGGGTCATAAGTGATATTATCAAAATATTGATTGCTCCCTGATTTGTATTTTATATAATCCGCGTCAGCAGTCAATTCAGTTCCAGCAGAATCAAATTGATGCCTGAAATTTAAGTTGATAGCACCGTTCTTCCATAAACCTTTGTTGGAGCTTGGAGAATATACAATCGAGTCAATTGTTTGATCTGCACCTTTCAAATAAATAGTGCTGTTTGAGCGATCATTTTCTGTGTTCCTGAAACCTCTTGCCACAAAACCAATGGTTGTGGTTTTTGAAAGATAATAATCTGCTCCAACCTTCAGGTTCATTTCGGGATTTGTAAACCGCATACTTGTATGCTGGGTAAAAATTGAAGTGATCTGTTTGCCAGTTTCGTCAAGATAATTGCGATTGATATCCAACTCCTGAAAACCTTCCCAATGAGTGTAACCGCCATTTAAAAAGAAGTTGAATTTCCCTGTCCTGTAATTCAGATTAAGGCTTCCACTTGGCTTTGGATAAACGCCTTGCGTATGCGTCAATGTAACGCTTCCGTTAAATCCTTTGGCTTTATTTTTCTTGGTCTTGATGTTGATAATGCCAGAGTTTCCGGCTGCATCATATTTAGCCGAAGGATTGGTCATGATTTCAAGAACATCAATTGCAGAGGCTGGCAAGCTCTTTAGATAGCTTGCTAATTGTGTTGCTGACATATAAGTTGGCTTGTCATCAAGCATCACTGTAACACCTTGTTTTCCTTTCAGGCTAATATTGCCATCTTTATCAACCGTAACACCGGGAGATTTTTCGAGTATATCCATCGCTGAAGATCCTGCACTGCTTGGAGAAGACTCCACATTCACGATCATACGGTCTGCTTTTTGCTCTATGAAAGGCTTTTTAGCAACAACAGATACTGCCTGCAGTTCTTTTGTTTTAGCAGCAAGAACTATGTTTTCAAGATTAACCGATGTTTGTGTTGAAGAAATTTCAAATGTTTTAGAGAAAGTTTTTTCGCGGCCAACAGAAGTGATCAACAACAAATATTTTCCTTCTTTGATGCTGTTGATCTCAAATTTTCCTTCTTTATTAGAAACTGAAGTCTTAATGCTTGATGAATCTTTACCGTCCAAAAGCGAAATAGATGCCGATTCAATACCTTTTTGGCTTTCATCAAGAATAGAACCGGACACCATACCGCTTGTTTCCTGAGACTTTGCTGTCAGTGACACGACTAACAAAACGCAGATAGTCATAAGGTTAATCAATTTTTTCATGTTAGTTATTTTGAATGTGTGGTAGTTTTTATTAATTATTACAGGACAAAGATTGGTACTTTGTATTGCATAGAACATTGTTTTATGATAGTAGGTTGCATTTAATGATAGCTGGTATTTACTAAAGCTTGATGATGAGACGGGCGACTCGACTTCAGGTTACAGAAAATTTCACTTTCGGGATGAGCGGAAATTATCCACTGCGATAGGCAAAACAGCAATTTGGGAAAATATAAAAGAAGCAGAAATTATGAAGCTAGCTCATTAGAAGCCGGTTTCTTTTTCAAAGCAATGAGAAGAATTGTTCCGGTAATGATCAATAAAGAAGATATGATTTCAGCCTGAGTTGGATGAAATCCGAAAATATCATATTTGGTATTCACTCTTATCTTCTCAATGAGAAACCTTTCGATTCCATTTATTAAAAGATAAAACCCAAATAGTTTTCCAGGGGTAGTAAAACGCTTACGTACCGACCAAATGATAAAAAATAAAATAATGCCTGCAATGATTTCATAAAATGGAGTTGGGAAAACCGGGAGCGGCAATTGACTGCAATACTGAGGGTCTTTGCATCCCAGAATTTGAACACCTTCGTTGATCACATTGTGAGGGTATGAATAGGCAACCATCCAGTCAGGTAAAAATGAAGGGGCTTTCACGCTCAAATGCGGAACCTTATCAAGCGAGCCAAACTGGCTCATAAAAAAGCCGCTGTTTTGTGAAAGGCCTTGCTGAAACTGATCTACGGTTGCTAAAGCAACTTTGCTATCAGCAGTCGTATAATAGGCGCTATTAATAATGCCCCAATCACCATCTCCCGAAACCTGGCACCCGATTCTGCCCAAGCCATAGGCCAGCATAAGCGCAGGGGCTGCTGCATCATTCAAATGCCAGAAACTGATCTTGTGTTTTTTGGCATAATACCATACTGCAAGCGCGGCGCAAATAAGGCCACCATAAAAAGTGAGTCCGCTAAAAGAAATCAAAGAGGCAATTGGGTCCTTCACAAAATCGCTCCATGTTTCAAGGCTGTTGAAAATCTTTGCCCCCATAAATCCAAACAGCGCAGAATAGATAGAAATATCTCCTACTCTATCGTGCGGCCAAATCCTGATTTTTTTTTCTTCTGGTTGTGGCAATTTTTGTTTGTTTTTTTCCCACCAGTTTAATCCTGCTGATAGCAGACCTAGTAATATGCCTGCAGGCCAGCTTCCTTCAGAGGAAAGAATAAAATCCTGTGGGCTTGCTGCCAACGGACTGTTTGACAGAAATAGCCCGATAAACTTAAAACCCAATATAAATGCAAAAATGAAATTGATCAGAAGTGATTGCAATGATGCCGGCTTTCCGACAATGATTTTTTCGTACTCAGGTTGCAGAAAGCCTTGTCTTTCCTTTCTTTTTAATTCCAGAGAAAGAACAACAGCGGCACATACAAATGCAATAGCAACAAAAAATCCGAATGTATTAACGAAGCGAAGGAATTTCCAGTCGACACCAAGCAAACCTTTGAATGCATAATAAAGATTGGGATACATATTGATGATTTCCGATTGCTGCTGAACTAAATTGAGAAGTGCAAGTTTAGGCTAAAAATCTGGTTTGGCAATCTTGTTCGACTTATTACCAAATAAAAAAACTCTTTCGATATTTTGAAAGAGTTTTTTATTAATCTCATTGTTAATAACACTAACAATAAGCATTAAACGCTGCGATCAGGTTATGTGCAATCATCTGTGCAGACCTGCCTTCAATCTGATGCCTTTCTATCATGTGAACAAGCTGCCCGTCTTTAAATAATGCAATTGCAGGAGAGGATGGCGGATAAGGCAATAAATGCTCTCTAACTTTTCTCACAGCATCTATATCAAAACCTGCGAAAGTGGTCGTGAGATGAGTAGGAGTTTTTTCGCTATTAGCAACAGCCATCAACACACCAGGTCTTGCGCTGCCTGCTGAACATCCACAAACTGAATTAACCATTACTAATGTTGTTCCTTGTTCTTTAAGCTGAGAGTCTACTTGATCAGGCGTTAATAATTCAGAAAAGCCATTTTCTGTAAGCTCTTCTTTCATCGGTAAAACTATTTCTGCGGGATACATTTTTATAAAAATTTAGTTGAAAGTAAAACGCAAAATTATGTAAAAAAGTTCAGCTCATTTTTAAATGATGTGAATGTTCAGATGAAATTGCTACTCAATCGAGCTGAACTTTTTTGATATTATACTTTTAATCAGAATTAATGTCAGCAAATTCCCAGATTAGATGAAATTATGTCGTGAAAATACAAAACTGATTGACGAAAATTCATCAAAGAAAAAGAGTTTGGCACATGGTACGTGGTTTGATGAATTTGTATGAAACAATCATTTTATAACAGTAAATAAAACGTTTTATGCAACTATTAAAAGTAAATGGCAACGCGAGAAACATCAACAATGTGTTTGATGAGCTCTTTAATGAATTTCCTGCTTTCAGCGGAAGAGAATGGAATAACTGGAATTTCCCTCCGGTTAACATTCATGAAACAAAAGATGCTTATCATCTTGAATTGAGCGTTCCTGGTCGTGCGAAAGAAGATTTCAAGATTAATGTTGACAACAAGCTTCTTACTGTTTCTTACGAAAAGAAAGAAGAAACAAAACAGGAAGATTATAAAACAGTGAAACGCGAATTTTCTTACCGCAGTTTCAAGCGCAGTTTTAATCTTGACGAAAATGTGGATGCAAATAATATTCAGGCAAAATATGAAAACGGTTTGTTAAAATTATTTGTGCCTAAGAAAGAACAGGAAAAAGCAAGCAGCAAGCAAATCACCATTGAATAAGGGTTTGCGGCGATTATAAGTTTCATTAGCAGTTGGTTTTGGTTTTTATATTCCCTCTTAATTCTTTAAGAGGGATTTTTATTGCCTTTTTCTGGGTGTATTGTTTTAGTTTTGCAGCTTTAAAATCAAGCTAGTCTTAATAAATGTGATGATGACAGGAAAAAAAGTCTGTACATATCTTGTATCATTAGTTTTGGCAATCAGTGTTTCTACCCGGTGTTTTTCGCAAGACCCACTCTTTCATGTTCCGGCGATAAACGATACTACAAAAAAAACAGAAGACTCTATTTTAAGGATCAGGAACCTGAATCCGTATTTTACACTTCATGTGGATTCAACATTAAATTATCATCTTGAGATCAACAAAGATCCATCTCATTATTATTGGTTTTTGAAAAACTCTCCTGTTGGTTTACGTATTAATAAGGATAATGGGCTGCTAACATTCAAAGCTGAAAAATCGTATTTTCTTTCAGGCAAATTGAAATATGACTATGACTACAAAGTGAATATTGGTGTGCAAAATCTGAATAACCCAAATGAACGCATTGATACATCTTTCACTTTATTATTTTTTACAACTGAAATTATTCATTCGAGATTAAAAGCAAGCGTAAGCAACACTTTATTCATAGAAGAAGGTGATACCATTAATTTTAAAATTGAATGTGAAGCAGGAACATTTCCGGTGGAGAGCATCGCTTTCTATTCAAATATGCCCATCAAAAATTACACAGACGTAAAAAAATGTGATGATGAATTCAAATGGTCGCCCGGTTTTGATTTTGTGAAAGAGACCGACTCCGCAAAACAAAAATTTTTGATGCTGAGTTTTGTAGGATCTGATAAATTTTTCAATCGCGATACGTGCAATGTGAAGATTTATGTAAAAGACGCACTTAACTTCCCTGTAGCACTTGCTGACTATGATAAGATT
Organism: Puia sp.; assembly: GCA_035295505.1. Lineage (GTDB taxonomy): Bacteria > Bacteroidota > Bacteroidia > Chitinophagales > Chitinophagaceae > Puia. The sequence continues at coordinate 43,057 of DATGIX010000214.1, forward strand.
TCCAAGAGATTCTCAACTTATATTTTGCAGTTAAAATATGCATTTGTGCAGCTTGACAAAAAAGTGAAAAAAACAAAAAATACCCGCACCACTTTTGATCTGACAACAGCGACTACAGCATTAGGCGGAACAATATTTTCCTCTGCTGCGAGCACATCTGCACAAACCGCCGGGAAGATTCTTCCAGGTGCCGGCGTGGCTTTGGTACCTGTGAAAGAAACGGTCTCTCCACCATTAACGGCAGAACAAAATTCTGCATCTCTCGTAAGATCTGCCATCAAGCGCCTCGATTATATACTTACTGAAAATACTTTAGTGGGAGAGAAAGATGCAGACATAGTTAAAAAAGCAGGCAAGCTAAGAGATGAATTGAAGCAAACGCAAATTCAGTTGATTGATATTCCTATTGACATGAACACAACTATGACTGAAGAACAATTGAATGAGTATTTCAATAATCCGAAAGTGAATAAAAAATACAGGTTGAAATCCAAGTAGTTTTATTATTCGCATCCCTGCTTTCTCCTGGTGTCAATCAAATACTGAATCTTCCATTTTCCATTCACCCTGAGCATCTGAAATGAATCAACCCCACAATGATTGAATTTCCCCTTATAATAAAATTTGTAAGGCGCCCAAACAGTTGCTAATGCTCCATCAATTTTCAATATATCGAATACAATTCTTTCATCAGCATCACCTTTTGGTGTTTTGTTGATAAAGCTTGCAAATTCAATAATGGATTCATTTTTCACTTCCACTTTTCCTTCTTTGGTTGTCACAATAGTTTGCAATAATGCACTATCTGCAAAGCTAGAAACCAATAATGATGAATCTGCATTTTTCATAGCCGTGAACAATTGATTTACCGCAGCTTTCACTGAATCTTCCGGGGACTGAGCTTTAACAACATTACAAAAGGCAATGCAGGCAAATAAGTAGAAATATCTCATTTGATTTTGTTTATATTAAACAATATTGAGAAGTAATCAACTGGGCAACCAACTGGGCAACCTATCAATTATCTAACTAACGCTTATACATATCCTAAAATCTTCAGCATGCTTTGTGCGCTTTGCTCTTTTGCATAAACCCAATCAACCAACTTTCCATTTTTATCATGCCCAATGATAACATGCTTTGGCGAAGGGATAAGGCAATGTTTGATGCCGCCATAACCGCTGATCTGGTCTTGGTAAGCACCGGTGTGAAAAAAACCAAGATAAAGAGGTTCGCCATTATTTAACTTGGGAAGAAAAACTTCATTAATATGTTCTTCTGAATCGTAGTAATCATGACTGTCACAGGTAATACCGCCTAAAACCACACGCTGATATTCCTCATCCCACTTATTAATCGGGAGCATTAAAAACCGCTCACCAATTCCCCATGTGTCGGGAAGTGTTGTGATAAAAGATGAATCAATCATATACCAGATCTCTCTATCGTTCTGCATCTTCTGTCCTATCACGCTATAAATATGCGCCATGCTTTCGCCGACAGTATAACTGCCGAATTCCGTGAAAATATTTGGCATCGGTACATTGCTTTTCTTACAAGCTTTTTTAATGTTGCCGACAATTTCATTGATCATGAATTGATAATCGTATTCAAACCCAAGTGAATGCTTGATGGGAAAACCGCCGCCAATATTGATCGAATCTAATTCAGGGCAGATTTTTTTTAGCTGGCAATAAAGATTGATGACTTTATTCAATTCGCTCCAATAATAAATATCATCCTTGATCCCTTTGTTCAAAAAAATGTGGAGCATTTTTAATTGAAACCTGTCTTCACTCCCTTCAATCTTATCTACATAAAACTCCAGAACATCTCTCGGTCTGAAACCTAACCTGCTTGTATAAAAAGGAAATGTGGGCTCTTCTTCTGCAGCAACGCGAATACCTAATTTGAAAGGCACTTTCACCGATTTTTTATATTGCTGCAGTTCTTCTTTATTGTCGAGAACAGGAATTACATTTTTGAATCCTGTATTTAACAATGATGCAATGCGGCTGATATATGGTTTCTGCTTAAATCCATTGCAGATGATAAAAGTTTCTTTATTGATTTTTTTACGCTGATATAATTTTTTGATGATATCGATATCATAAGCATAAGAAGTCTCGAGATGAATTTCATGGTTCAGCGCCTCTTCCACAACAAACGAAAAGTGAGAGCTTTTTGTGCAATAGCAATAAAAATATTTGCCTTCGTAACGATGCCGCTTCATAGCGTTGGCAAACATTTTTTTTGCTTTGCGAATCTGCATCCCGATTTTGGGTAAGTAAGTAAGCTTCATCGGTGTGCCATACTTATCTATCAAAGCTTTTAAATCAACACCATTAAATTCGAGATAATTGTCACTTACATTAAAATCTTCCTGAGGAAAGTTAAAGGTCTGCTTCACCAAGTCGGTGTACGTATTGTTCATTGAAGGCTGTGGTTAGTAATTTTTGTCAAGATGAAAAAGTATTAAAAAGCGGTACAAATGTAAGAACCTGAACAATATGATTAATAAACTTGTCGCAGAAAAAATGCTGCCACAGATTTCACAGAAAACACAGATAAAACCTTTCTGTGAAAATCTGTGCAATCTGTGGCTGATAAAATAAAAAAACCGAAAGCTTTTGTTATCACTTCCGGTTATGTATTTGTAAGCTTTCGCAGAGGCCTTATTTTACTGAAGCAATCAACTGCTTGAAAGTCTCAGGCTCGTTCATCGCTAAATCCGCCAGCACTTTTCTGTCGAGAGTGATTCCTTTTTCATTTAATTTATGAATGAACTGAGAATAATTCAGACCCTCCTCTCTAACAGCAGCATTGATACGTGCGATCCACAATGTGCGGTATTCTCTCTTTTTTAATTTGCGGCCAACATAACGATATTGAAGGCCTTTTTCAAGAACGTTTTTGGCAACAGTGTATACGTTTTTCCTTTTGCCGTAAAAACCTTTAGCATCTTTCAGGATGCGCTTTCTGCGTGCTTTTGAAGCAACTGCATTTACCGAACGTGGCATATAATAATAAGTTTAAAGTTGTGAGTGATAAGTTTCAAGTGAGACTACTTCAATCGCAATAAGCGTTTAACAAAATCAGTGTTAGGGCCGCTCACAACACCTTTTTTGTTCATGTTACGCTTGCGCTTTTTTGATTTTTTTGTGAGAATGTGACGCTTGAAAGCTTTCTGGAAAGTGATTTCGCCGGTGCCCGTTACTTTGAACCTTTTTTTGGCACTTGAATTGGTTTTGACCTTTGGCATGTTAATATGCTTTTTCAATTACACCCTGCTGGCGCTCCCGAACAGTCGGGAAACTTTTGGAGCCGTTTGGGCAATATTGCCCCGCCGTGGCGGGACGCTTTTCCTTAAAGGAGCGCAAAGGTATGAGTTTTTATTTAAACTTCGAAGGTTTCATGCAAAAGGCGCAAAGAATACAAAGAGACAAAGAAATAATAGTAAAAATGCAGCCGAAAATTCTCGAAAACTTGTCCTTTTTTCGTTGTATTCTTTGCGCCCGTTGTGTGAAATTTAAAAAGCCGCACTCTCATGCAGCTTTCAATTTTATCATTATCAATTATCCACTTTTATTTTTTCTTCTGCGGCTTCGGTGCCCAGATTGCCAACATTCTTTTTCCTTCCATTTTCGGCATGCCTTCCAGGATTCCAGCTTCATTCAATCTTTCAGCGAATTTCAATAATAGCAATTCGCCTCTTTCTTTGAACTGGATGGCGCGTCCTTTAAACTGTACATAAGCTTTCACTTTGTTGCCATCTTTCAAAAACTTCTCAGCATGTTTTGCTTTGAAATCAAAATCATGGTCATCGGTGTTCGGAGTGAACCGTATTTCTTTCACCTCGCTGGCCTTGCTCTTGGCCTTCATTTCCTTTTCCTTCTTCTTCTTCTCGTATAAAAATTTATTATAGTCGATTACTTTACAAACAGGTGGGTCTGCATTTGGAGAAATTTCCACCAAGTCAAGCTGTTGCTCCTGTGCAAACTTCAAAGCTTCCTGAATAGAGTAAACACCTACTGTTACGTTGTCTCCAACCAATCGCACCTGTGGCACACGGATCATATGGTTGGTACGGTGTTCCTGTTGTTGTTCTTTTCTGAATCGTGGGTTAAAATTGCCTCTCGGCCTCTGGTTAAATGTCATTTATGTTTTTTAAGTGAAGCTCATCCCTGATTGAGCTGTTTGCTTTTTTCATTTTAAGTCTCTTCAGGGAAAGAGATTTTTAATTTCCAGTTTCGGATTTATAGTTTCCAGTTCTTATTAACGGATAATTCGTTTTATTGTTTGTTTTTATTTTTTGGTAACCGACATTAGTCCTTTTTTCAGCATCGTTGTGTCACTCACTGCAACGGCAACGCATAACCGAACTTCAGTCTGGGACCATTAGCCGCTAATGAAACTGAAGCTGAATAATGTTCTAAAAGTACAAGAGAGCGACGCAACGATGTTTAATAGAATCCCGCTGCTCGCCAAACAATACTTTAATTTCGAAATGTTATTCACTTGCTATTTAAAGAACTACAAACCACAAACTACAAACTGCTTCTATTTACGATTTCTGCTTTTATATTGCTGATAAATTCTTCAACGCCCACAACTCCCAAATCTCCTTTGCCCTGCCTGCGGATAGAAACTTTTCCTTCGCTCACTTCCTTCTCTCCTATCACCAGCATATATGGCACTTTTGCAAGCTCTGTGTCACGTATTTTCTTGCCGATTTTTTCGCTGCGGTCATCAACCTCACTACGAATATCAGCTTTTTTTAGTGATTGCAAAACAGTTTGTGCATAATCCATGAATTTGTCGCTGATGGGCAAAATCTTCACCTGCAAAGGTGCCAGCCAGGTCGGGAATTTGCCGGCATAATGCTCCAGCAAAAAGCCAATAAAACGCTCGTGCGTTCCAAGTGGCGCACGATGGATAATCAAAGGAATTTCCGGTTCATTATTTTTATTAGTAAACGATAATTTGAAGCTTCTCGGTTGTGCGAAGTCAACCTGATTTGTTGCTAATGTAAATTCACGACCAATAGCGCTCCAGATCTGCACATCAATTTTTGGTCCGTAAAAAGCCCCTTCGCCTTTCACTTCCACGAAAGGAACACCAGTTTCTTTCAGCACATTTCTCACCAGTTCTTCTGTCTCAAGCCAGAGTACTGGTTCATTAATATATTTCTGCCCGAGCTTTTCGGGGTCGTGCAATGAAAGGCGCATCACAAATTTCTCAATGCCAAAAATCTTGAAATATTTCAGGTACATATCATTCACGGCCTTGAACTCTGACGCAAACTGTTCTTTGCTGCAATAGATATGTGCGTCATTCATGTGCAGGCAGCGAACACGCATCAATCCAAATAATTCTCCGCTTTGTTCGTAGCGATAACAGGTTCCATATTCAGCAAGGCGATAAGGCATGTCGCGATAGCTTTTCAGCTCAGCATCAAAAATTTTATGATGATGCGGGCAGTTCATCGCTTTGAGATAATATTTCTCTCCATCCATTTCCATTGGAGGGAACATACTATCTGCGTAATAAGGCAAATGTCCGCTGGTGATATACAAATTTTCTTTAGCGATGTGAGGCGTAACGACTCTTTTATAACCTGCAGCGAGCTCAGTTTCTTTCGCTAATTTTTCAAGCTCTTCGATAATGACAGTTCCATTTGGCATCCATAAAATAAGCCCTTGCCCGATATCATCGTTCATCGTGTAAATGCCAAGTTCTTTTCCCAATTTTCTGTGGTCACGCTTCTTTGCTTCTTCAAGCATGTTCAGGTATTCATCCAATTCTTTTTGCGAAGGAAAAGTGACACCGTAAACTCTTGTGAGCTGCTTGTTTTTTTCATCGCCCTTCCAATATGCGCCAGCAATGTTGGTAAGCTTGATGGCTTTGATAAAACCAGTATTTGGAATATGTGGCCCGCGACATAAATCCGTAAAATTTCCCTGCGTATAAAAAGTAATTTCGCCATCATTCAGGTTTTGAAGAAGGTCGAGTTTGTATTCATCACCTTTATCGGAGAAATATTTTACTGCTTCTGCTTTTGGCATTTCTATTCTCACAAATACTTCATTCGTTTTAGCGAGCTCAGCCATTTTTGTTTCGAGCTTACGCAAATCTTCTTCAGAAATTTGTCTTCCGCCTAAATCCATATCGTAATAAAATCCATTTTCAACGGGAGGCCCAACCCAAAATTTTGTTCCGGGAAATAATGACTCGACTGCTTCTGCCATCAAATGTGCAGACGAATGCCAGAAAGTTGATTTGCCATCACCATCAGTCCATGTGAGCAATTTCAAAGTTGCATCTTCATATAAAGGTCGCGTTGCGTCCTGCACTTTGTCATTCACGCTTGCAGCTAAAATTTTTCTTGCCAATCCTTCGCTGATTGATTTTGCAATGTCGAGTGGAGTAACGCCAGCTTCATATTCTCTGACAGCGCCGTCCGGAAAAGTAATTTTAATCATCTTGTTATTATAGATTTGGGATACGAGAAGCGAGTCTTTGGATACGAGATACGAGATTCGGGATGCATTCATCTCGTATCCCGAATCTCGTATCTTTTACAAATCTCTCTCTCAAACGAGCCGCAAATTTAACAAACTCTTGCCAGATAACATTTATGAACGGAGATTGCATAAAAAAATATTTAGGTAATTTGCTTTCATGAATAGTGACAAAATGAAAAAAGTTTACCCTTTAATTTTTCTTTTATTTATTGCGGTTACTATAAATGCTCAGGAATTGACCGGGGTATGGCGTGGTCATTTTCGCTCTAACAATTCTTTTGAAAGAATGATGGGCGATGATGACCGATATAAATTTGAAGTGCAGATTGCACAGAATAATAAAACTTTTCAGGCAGTTACTTACTCATACAAGACAACCGTTTTTTATGGAAAGGCAGAAGCTGAAGGGACTTTCAACGCGACATCAAAAAAAGTGTTGCTGAAGGAATTGAAAATTGTGGAGATAAGAATGGCAACCGGCGATGCATGTATTATGACCTGTTTTTTGCAATATTCAAAATTGGGTGATGAAGAATTTCTGGAAGGAACTTACACCAGCATGAATACACGTGATTCATTAAGCTGTGGCAAAGGGTCTATATTTCTTCACAAGGTGACCACATCCGATTTCAATAAAGAGCCTTTTTTAGAAAAACGCGAAAAAGAAATTGAAAGAGAAAAGCACAGGATTGCAGTTGCTCCGCCACCACCTGTTGTCAAAAAAACTGTGCCAACAAAACCTGTTCCTAAGCCTAATAACACTGCTGCAAATCCAAAGAAGCCAAATAATGTTGCAAACAATGCGGCTCCTAAAAGAAACCCGCCGAAACACAATATACCAAAGCCAACACCCAAACCTGCTTTGGCAAAAACGGATATCCCAAAGCAAAATATTGCACCGGCTGTTGTCGATTCATCTCACAAAATAGAGAAGAAGATTGCACCAGTCTTGATTGCGCCTAAAGTTTTAACGAGCAGGCAAAATGAGTTGGTAAAAACAATTACTGTGAACAGCAATGAAATAGAACTGCGCATTTACGATGACGGAACAATAGATCACGATACAGTATCAGTTTATGTTGATAATAAAAATGTGATCAATCACGCGATGCTCACAGACAGACCGATCATCGTGAAACTTCACATGGATGAAGACAACGATTATCATGAAGTGGTAATGGTTGCTGAAAATGAAGGCGAGATCCCGCCAAATACTTCATTGATGGTGGTCAAAGCCGGAGGAAAAGAATATGAAGTGCGCATAGTTTCTACTGAACAGAAAAATGCGACTGTGGTTTTCAAATTTGAAAAAAGCAAATAGTCATTTACGAAACCTGCCATAAAATTTGAATATTTTTTCAAAGACCTCATCTCTAATTTGCGATAAAATATTAGTAATAGTGAATTTAAATTCTAAGAGACTGAAGCTTAAAACTGCTGTTTGGGGGTCAGTAATGTTTTTGTTAATCAGTTGCCGCGATAAAAAACAAATCATTTTAACTGATGTGGCAAAAATTAATGCCGAAATTTCAAAAGACTCCATTTACAATGAGCTTGACAAACAGCAAGAGGTTTTTTCCGAAGGCGAAAATTTCGATTCTTCCTTTAAGAAATCGAGCGATGTTGCATACTTTTTTGGAGAGAAAATCGATTTGCAAAAAAATCATTATGCTAAATTAAATAACTGCAGAGCCTATTTTTTTCGCAAAGACACTTTATCTATCAATATAGGCATTGGGAATGGATTTACCAGCAATGGCTTTATTATTAATTATAAAAACAAACATTTTTATACTCAGCCTTTCTATTCCACGGATGTAGTTGGTCTTGATGACCATGAATCGTCTTACAAAATAATTTATGAGAATCTGGTTCTAGATAAATTAAATTATGAAATTGGAGATAGCTTATATGGTAATATCGAGTTTAAATCTATTGAAACCGATATGGACGGAAAAGCAATAGAACATTTCGGTAAAGGAAGCTTTCGAACAAAAGTTAAAAAATATTGACACATAGAATAGATGTTAACAACCGTTCAAATAATTTCCTGATTCTTTATAATTCCAACTCCCATCTTCCCTTAAATTTACTGATGCGTTTTTCTTTTTTATTTATTTTAATGCTCCCATGCTTTGCATTTGCAGATGACCTCAATGGAATCTGGAAAGGCACACTGACTCAAGGACCCGGTGGCTGTTACCCGAAATATTCGCTGGAAATACAGATGAATTTTTCGAATAATAATATCACAGGAAAACTGTATGATTATTATGATACGTCGAAATTTGTGAAGCTTAGTTTCACTGGCAAATACAATCCTCAAACACATCGATTGGTGTTGATAGAAAACAAAGTACTTCAGTCACAGATTCCAATTGATTGCGTGCCTTGCATCAAAACTTATGATCTTATTTATTCGAAAAAGGATACTTCCGAAACACTCGAAGGCGAATGGAAAGGACATATTATTGAAAGACAGAATTCTTGTCCGCCCGGAAAAATTATTTTAAAAAAATCAGACCGATCCGATTTTCCTGTTGATATTGAACAAAGCGAGGAACTTGCTGATGTTCAAAAAAACATTCATCTAGAACATCGCTCCATTGATTTAAAGAAAACGATCACAGTTGATTCATCAAAAATCAAGCTTCAGTTTTATGATGATGCAGAAGTGGATAATGACACCATTACTGTTTTGATCAATAATAAAGTGCTGCTCTATCGGCAACGCCTAACCGAAAAGCCACTGACACTTTATTTCAATGCGTTTCCTGGAACGGAATATGAATTGGTAATGTATGCCGACAATCTGGGCACTATTCCACCAAACACGGCATTAATGGTGGTTATTGCGGGAAGCCAAAAGCTGGATGTCTATCTTTCTTCTACCGAACAGAAAAGCGCCGCAGTGAAATTTTTATATAAGCCTAAATAAGATTAATGGATATAAAATGTTCAACATGAATAATTCTTTATGAAAAAGAATGTGTTTCTGATTTTTGAACTGTGAGCTCTTAACTCAGTACTACTCGTTTCCCGGATGATATTGCTTCTCCACATGCTGCATCACATCTTCTTTGTAGAAAAAAATATCTTTGAATTTGCCATTCACAAACATATCTGCCTGGTCAGTGAAATGTTTTGAATCAGGCTTGAATGATTCTCCACCTGTTGAAATGGTTTTTGCTTTCACTGTTTTTCCAAATTCAATGGCAGCAATAAAACTGTTACCTGAATAGCCATATAATTTTTTTACGCCATTAACAGGCCTTGCTTCAAATGCAGGCAAGCTTCCCCATCTTGAAGAAGTCAGTGCAACAGGAATGCTCGGTAAATCATCACTGAAAGTTTCTCTGAATTTTCCGGTGTTTCGCTGGAACCGGTTAATATCCCCCCATGCCATTTTCCATGTGCCATATTTTGCTTGTAATTTTTGTAAAGCAGATGCAAGCATGATAATTTGCTCTTTTGCAGAAGTCTTTTTTGCAAGCAGCTTGAACAATTCAATCTGATCGCTTTCATTTTCTTCTTCTCGTAGCTGCGGGATTTTTTGAATAATAATATTTCCCCACTCAATTGCAATAGTTGTAGCTATTGAATTTACAGACGAATAATAATCCCATGACTGCAAAACCTGAATTGCATCCGCAACTTGTTTTTTTGTTGAATCATCAGGAGCATTTTTATAAGAATCGATCAGCGATGGTATCAGGATAGCGAATACAGATAGATAGTGATCATAACCTGCCATCATCACTTTTTCTATTGAGAATTTCTTGTCGTTATCAAAAAGGCGGATAGCATTTAAGCCACGTCCGTTTTGCACATCCATCGACATATAAGCCGGATAGTCTTTTTTCTTGGGGCTGCTTTTTCCGGAAGCTGTAAATGGTGTGGAATTGCAGTTTTGAATGAAACCGCTTGCAGGATTATAAATATGAATTGTTTCATCCAGACCGTGTAAGCCTTTCCAATTTGTAGATGATGTAGTGCCATCTAACGGCAATGCATAGTTGAATTTTGTGTCGCGCACTGGCATAAAGTTACCATGCCAGTAAGCAATGTTTCCTTTGTCATCTGCAAAAACTGTGTTGTTGGTATTATTTGAACGGAGCTCCATCGTTTTCTTGAATTCTTCAAACCCATTTGCTTTCGTGCGAAGCCATGATTGCAATAAAGAAGAATAAGAGCGATTATGTTCTTTCAGGCTAAGCCATTTGCCGTTTCTTGAACCCATCACAGGGCCGTGGTTGGTGAAATAAACAGTCAATGGTATCTCACTAATCCCATCATCTTTTTTATACCTGATAATAATTTCCTTTGTCCGCACAGGAACCAACTGACCATCGTATTCACTATACAGCGACTCTCCTTTTTGGATTATTTTTTCTTCATACAGATCTGCTACGTCTGCATAACTTGAAGTATGCATCCATCCACAATGCTCATTGAAGCCCTGATATATAAAAAACTGCCCCCAGGTTGAGGCGCCGTAAGCATTCAATCCTTCTTCACTAACAACCTGCGCTTCCATTCTGAAATAAAAAGTAACATGTGGGTTTATATATAAAATAGGATTCCCAGATTCTGTTCTTGATGGTGCAAATGCAAAACCATTCGAGCCGCTCAATGTTTCCCGGTTCATGTCTTTATTATTATCAATAAATGCAGTTGCCGGGATATTTTTTGAAGCATATAAATTTTTAGTGTCCTGGATAGTCAGACCACCTGTTTCTGTAGCAGAGATGCTTCCATCTGTGTACATTAATGCAAACCATGGCTCGAAATGATTTAGCACATGTGCATGGACGTTAGGATGCTTGTATAAATAATAATTCGCTCCATCAGCAAATGCGTTTAATATTTTTTTGAACCATTCAGGTGCATTATCATAATCTTTCTTCGCTTCTGCTGAATCATAAATCAACTGCATTTGCAAATCGTCATACACTTTATTCACGCCGTCTACTTCTGCTAATCTGCCCATCACCTCCAGATAATTTCTCTCAACTCTTTCAAAATTTTCTTCGCATTCTGTGTACATCAATCCAAACACTGCGTCCGCATCTGTCTTGCCATAAATGTGTGGAATCCCCCATGTGTCGCGAACAATATTTACCTGTGCTGCTTGTTGTTGCCATTTTGTAATTTGTTCCTGACTTGCATTTTGAGCGAAAGAAAAAATAGGGATAAATAATAATAGAAGCAGTCGTTTCATGAATTAGATATGAGAAAATAAATATAAGGAATAAGAAAGTATTAATGAAACCATTCAACATCTACAATTTAAAATTCCATGTCACCGAAGGAATGATCGGGAATAAGGAAACCTGCCTCGCTTCCACTTTCAAAGTCCCATCATAAGGGCTTCCTGTCTGATTGAAATAAATGAAATAAGGATTTAATCTGCTGTACACATTATAAATACTGAACACCCAACTGCCGTGTATTTTTTTATTGGGCTTGTATGTTGGCGTATAAATGGCAGAGAAATCTAGACGATGATAGGCAGGCAAACGATATTGATTGATTTTGCTGTATTCCTGCGTAAGCACTCCATTGATGATATAGAATTGAGTAGGCAATGTTGTCGCGTTGCCGCTTCCATAAACAAACACTGCAGATATTTTCCAATGCTTGTTCAATTCATAAGTTGCAACTACAGAAAGATCATGCCTTCGGTCATATTTTGCGTAATAAGATTCTCCATTGTTCAGATCAGGAAATTTTCTTCTGGTCCACGACAATGTGTAACCGATCCAACCTGTCAACCTTCCTCTTGATTTATTAATATATATTTCCGATCCATAGCTCCAGCCTTTCCCAAAAACAAATTGTGTTTCGGGATCTTTTAAAGAAGGTGTGTATCCATCTTTATATTCAATCTGGTTTTGCATTGTTTTGTAATAAAACTCGATAGAAGTTTCATACATATTATCTTTAAAATTTTTGAATAATCCTGCAGAATATTGCCAGCTTATTTGTGGCTTCACGATGAATGTGCTTGGCACCCATAAATCTGTTGGCAATGTTGTCCCGGCGTTGCTTACCAAATGAATATATTGGTAGTTGTGCGTCACTGCTGCTTTGATAGAAGTTTCATCGTTCAGCGCATATCGAATCATTAACCTTGGCTCAAGTCCACCATATGCTTTTAAAGATTTCCCTTTGCCATAATAAGAGCTGTCGAGTTTGTTGCCATTTGAATCAGTTTGGTAAATGGTGTAAGGGCCAACTTGTGAAAAACCGCTCCATCGCAATCCTGCATTCAATTTCAACTTGTCACTTATCTCCCATTCATCCTGGATATACAAAGCCATTTCTCTTGCAAATTTTTTATTGCTGTTGTTCGGCTCAAAAACAGTGGTGTCCTGTTGCCCGGTTAAAATATTCGGAGTGAATGTGTGATAAGTATATAGCCCACCGAATTTGATTTTATGTTTAGGGCTTGCATAATAATCGAAATCAGTTTTTGCGTTCAGGTCATGAATGCCGGATGAAAGTTTGAGCGTGAAATCTTTTTGTGTCGCTCCAAATGCAAAGTTGTATTTGTTATAAACCAATGTTGTGTTCGCAAATAATTTTTTATTGAAAACATGATTCCATCTTAATGATGCTGTTGCGTTGCCCCAGGGAATATTTGCTTTGAATGATTGCTCTGAATTATTAAAGTTAAAAACATCCTGTCCGAAATAGCCGCTCAGGTATAATCTGTCTTTTTCAGAAAAAATATAATTCATTTTCAAATTCAGGTCATAGAAATAATAGCCGGAACCATAAAAATTGCTCGACTTTGGGATGAACGGCTTAATCAGCAAATCCAAATAAGTGCGACGGGCAGAAACGATAAATGATGCCTTATTTTTTTTGATGGGGCCTTGTATAGATAATCGTGATGCGATCAATCCAATTCCGCCTTCCGCTGAAACTTATTGATATTTCCTTCCTTCATTGTTACATCAACAACTGACGAAATGCGTCCGCCATATTGGGCAGGCATATCTCCTTTTATCAATGTGATATTTTTAATAGCATCGGAATTGAAAATGGAAAAGAAACCAAATAAATGTCCGGTATTATAAACAATCGCATCATCGAGCATGATGAGGTTTTGATCTGGGCCACCACCGCGAACATATAAACCTGTGTTACCTTCACCCGCATTTCGAACGCCGGGAAGCAGTTGCAATGATTTCATAATATCTACTTCGCCAAAAAGAACCGGCAATGTTTTAACACGATCTGCTGAAATAGATATCTGCCCCATTTGTGTGTTCTTCACATTTGCATCTCGTTTTCGTGAATGAACAACCACTTCTTCGTTGGTGGAAATTTTTGGCGGTAATAAAAAATTAAGTTCTGCATTCTTTGACAAGTCAACTTGTATTCTTCTGGGCTGATAGCCAACATAACTGCAAGTGATGATATAAGTAGCAGAAGGTAATGTTATAGAAAAAAAACCATATTGATTGCTGTTTACACCCGTTGCTTTTCCATCAATCGCTAATGTGGCGCCAATAAGCGTTTCGCCGGAAAGAGAATCTTTCACATAACCCGTGAGGGTGAATTTATTTTGAGCAAATGAGGATAAGGCAAAGCAAATAATTGTAGCTCCTATTAATAATTTCTTCATGTTTTATTCCTACTGTTCATTATCGAAAGTTTCCAATTCTATCAGATTAATTTGCTTTAAATTTTTTCCAAATGTTATAAAGCGCTTCCGCTTCTTCAATTGTAAAATATTTCTCAAAAAGTCTGCAATTTGAAAAATAAGCCATACACTCTCCAAATTTTAAATATTGCGTTTGTGGAATTGCTTTTTTTGCCAAATATTTTTTTAAGATTGTGAGCCTTTTTTCTTCATCAATGACAATTATTTCAGTAATTTTTCCCAACTCATTCTTCGAAAATTTCTTTATGATTGAGGGATATTTGATTAACTCTGACCAGTTTTTTCTTGCATCAATGCCATTCTCAACAGTTCTAAATCGCTTTTTGTTCAATGCAAATCTTAGAGGTTCTTTTCGCTTTAAGTCAATATTATTAGCACGAAGCTCTTCCCAAAATTTTTCAGTTTCGGAGCTAATGCTCTCATTCCAATAACTTAATAACTCATTTGTCAATGTTTTTAAAGAATAAATATTTGCTTTTGGATTAGTTTTAAGGATGTTTCTTATATAACTAGAAACATGTTTAAAGTGTTGCTTTTCTTTTTCGCCCAATAAAACTGAACTGCCAATTAATTTGTCATGAATTTTAGTTGCAAGGATAAGTTTCTCTTTATGTTTTAAAATGCTCACAATATCGTCTGACTTGTTTAAATACTTATACTTCTGCTTAAATAATATATGATATAGATTTTTATTTCTTTGTAAAATCTAGCGAATCGACCATTTCACCGCAGCCTAACATTTTTGCCTGATAAGTTGGATGCTTATTTCCAAGATATGGATTAACGATCTTATTCACATTTGTCAGCCAGTATGCTTCAGCAGAATCACCGAAAGCCATCGGGCAGCGCATGTGATAAATTGTTTGCCCGCCATAGCGAACAGTGCGGATGATATTATACATTTCATCTGTGAGCATATTGAAAGATCTGCGCTTTTGCTCAATGCTGTCTTCACCGATAAAACCTTTCATTTCACTGCTGATGCTGAGTGCGAAATTTTTTGCCGTGAGGATAATATTTGAATCACCTTTCAATTCTGAGAATGGAAGGCTGTCTGATTTTTGCTCCAAAGATTTTGCTGCAGCATTAGCTTTTACTGTGTCCCAATCCACAAGTGCATCATGAAGCAAATAATAATCGCTCATCAATTTTGAAAAAGATTGGTCAAATGCAGTTGAATTTTTTGCAATAGCAAGCGGTTCATCTTTTTTTTCTTCAACAGTTTTTTCTTCTTTGCGAGGGAAAAATTGCCATGCAACAAATGCGGCAAGTGCAAGGACTAAAACAATCAAAAGCAGTTTCTTCATAAATGTATTTTTTATTTCACACAAAGAACACAACGGATGCAACGAAACAAAGAATTCTCTTAAATAATAGAATACATACTAAATATTAATTAATCAAATATTCTGCAATATCCGTATGTATCATAAAACAGCGTTGTTTTCTTTGTATCCGTTGTGTTCTTTCTGTGAAATCCCCGCGAAGTTAAACCTTAAAAATTATCCCGTTTGTTTGTCTTAATTTTGCGGCTTCATTTAACAAAAAATTTTTGAAAAGATATGCTGGCAGGGCTACAGAATGTTACGTTTGAATTTGGAGCAAGAGTGATTTTACAAAATGCCACATGGCATATTCAGCCGAATGAGCGCATTGGGCTGATTGGTTACAACGGTACCGGAAAATCTACTTTATTAAAATTATTGGCAGGTGAATACATGCCCTCAGATGGCACTGTGGAAAGAAGCCGAAGCACCACTATCGGATATCTGCATCAGGACTTGTTGAGCTTTGATACGAATGGTTCTATTCTTGAAGTGGCAATGGGCGCATTTGAAAAAGTGCTTTGGCTAGAGAGAGAAATTGAAAGGCTCGGTCATGAGCTTGAAAAAAATTCTGAAGACGAAACTGTGCTGCATCAGTACACCGATGCACTTCATGAAATGGATGTGCTCGGCGGATATAATATCCATCACCAAACGGAAGAAGTATTGCAAGGGCTTGGTTTCTCCAATGCAGATTTACAAAGACCATTTCGCGAGTTCAGCGGAGGATGGAGAATGCGTGTGCTGCTCGCAAAAATGATTTTGCAGAAACCGGATTTATTATTGCTTGATGAGCCCACCAACCACATGGACTTGCCATCTATAGAATGGCTTGAAAAATATTTGGTGCATTATCAAGGTTCGGTGGTGATTGTGAGCCATGATAAATATTTTTTGAATCGCATGGTTACGAAGATCGTAGAGGTGTACCAAAAAGAATTGCATGTTTACTCTGGCAATTATGATTATTATGAGAAAGAAAAAGAAATGCGTGTAGAATTGCAGCAGCGTGCATTTGAAAACCAGCAGGATTATATTCGTCAGCAGGAAAGATTTATTGAGCGCTTCAAAGCAAAAGCAAGCAAGGCAGCAGCAGCGCAAAGTGCCATGAAGCGGTTAGAAAAAATTGAAAGAATTGAAGACGTTGAAATTGAAAGACCCAATATTAAAATCAATTTCAGGGTTGATAAAACACCCGGGAAAGTGCTTGCAACATTAAAAGATGTGAGCAAAAGTTTTGGCAATATTAATATTGTTGACCATGCATCAGCAGAAATTGATAGAGGAGATAAGATTGCATTGATTGGTGCGAATGGAAAGGGGAAGTCAACATTATTAAGAATCATTGCAGGCGCAGAAACATTTGATGGAGAAAGAAATTGGGGACATAACGTAGAAGAAAGTTTTTATGCGCAGCATCAGCTTGAAGCGCTTGATGTGAACAATACTGTGCTGGATGAAATGAAAGCTTGCGGCAGCCAGAAAAATGATTTGGAACTGCGCATTTTGCTTGGTTGCTTTTTATTCAGTGGTGAGGACGTAGATAAGAAAATTAAAGTATTGAGTGGCGGAGAGAAAGCGAGAGTAGCACTTGCAAAAACAATCGTGAGCAAAGCGAATTTTTTAATGTTGGATGAGCCGACAAACCACCTTGACATGCACTCATGCGATTTGCTGATTGATGCATTGAATAAATATGAAGGCAGCTTTATTTTGGTTAGTCATGACCGTTATTTTATTTCAAAAACTGCTAATAAAATCTGGGAAATTGATAATCACAAAGTGAAAGAATTTAAAGGCAGTTATACAGAATGGGTGGAATGGAATGAGCGGATGGCTGCTCAGAGTCAGGAATCAAAAGTTCAGAGTTCAGAGGCTGCAAAACCAGCATTGGAAAAAAAAGAATCAGCTCCTGACATAAAACCAGTCGTTGAACAACGGGCAACGAACAATATTTCTATCAATAAAGAATCAAAAAAAGAACTTCAAAAACAGCAGCGCATTTTTCAACAGCTTGAGGAAAAAATTGCACAGCTCACCAGTCAAAAAAATGAGCTTGAAAAATTATTAACTGATGCTTCTGTTTATTCAGATAAAAATAAATTCCTCGAAGCAGAAAAAAATCATGCAAGAGCGGCGCAGGAACTTTCTTCACTGAACAAACAGTATGAAGAAGTTTTTGAAAAAATAATGCAGCTCGAAGCAAATCAATAAACTGTTTCTATTCTACTAAGGATAGTCGGCAATTTTGGAATTAATAATTTTAATTATCAATTATTAATTACCTTTTCGCCCTATTTTCTAACTTAAAAAAATTACTATGAACAAAAGACCTTTAAGCTGGGCTGCGCTGTTGCTCGGGATATTATTTATGAGCGCAACGCTGGTGTCCTGTGGAGTCAAAGATTCTACCATTCAGGAAGAAATTGCCGATGCTGCGAAAGCCACGCCTGAACTGGCAACCGTCAATTCAACAGTGAAAGATGGCGTTGTTACATTGAGCGGCGAAGTGAAAGATGATGCTTCAAAAGCAGCCAGCGAAGCTGCAGTGAGAGCTCTCAAAGGAGTGAAATCCGTTGCGAACAACATTACTATTGCTCCTCCGCCTCCTGCACCTGCGCCTGTTGTTACAGTAAATCCTGATGATGAATTGAAGAAAGGCGTTACCGATGCAACAAAAGATTTTCCAACTGTGAAAGCAGATGTTACTGATGGTGTCATCACATTAACAGGCGACATCAAAAGAAGCAGCCTGCAGAAACTAATGGAAAGTCTGCATTCATTGAAGCCAAAAAGAATTGATAATAGTAAATTAACCATTAAATAAAGGAGAAATTATTATGCCAATACAAGACAAATACAAAGAGCTGATAGATACTGCAAATGCATCGGGCGTTACGAATTTGCAGGTGAAAGAACAGGATAATGTTCTTTACATCGATGGCGATGCGCCCACCGGTGAAGTGAAAGACAAATTGTGGGATGTATATAATAAAATCGATCCTGATTACCGTTCAGGAGATCTGGTTTTGAATGTGGATGTTTCTGCAAATCCCGGAACAAAAGCAAAGGTGACAACTGAAAGCACCAACCTCAACATCAGAAAAGGGCCAGGAACAGACCAGCCGATTGTTGGCAAAGCAGCACACAATGAAATCGTGACGTTGCTAAACAAAACAAACGACCAATGGTGGTTGATCAAAACTGACAAAGGAGTTGAAGGTTATGCTTACACGCAATATCTCACTCCGGAAAATTAATCAAAAAAGAATCCAATAAAAAAGCCGCGAAAATTTTCGCGGCTTTTATTTTTATTAGTGATTTTGAATTTGAAACTGAAGTAAAATAGTAGCACAACTGATGAATGGAGCGTCGCAACGATGCTTAATCGGAGATCCGCGGTTTGCTCCAAAATTAATTCTGAATATTCAACAGCTTGCTGATTTTTTCATAGCTGATACTGCTAGGGATAGCAACGCCCGGAGGTACTGCAACATATCTTATCTGAGCGGTTGGGTAAAGATCTGCAGCTCCAACAGGAATTCCACCTATTGGTGTGCTTGACTGAATGGTGATGCCGCCTCCACTGGATTTAAATATTGCCTGGATGACGAACGATGCATCACCTGCGATTAACTGAGTATAAGGAAGCTGGAACGGTGAAGTGGTGCTATCAGGCCTCATATAAACGAGAACAAACCCCGAATCTAAAATTTGAGTGGTAATGCCCGGTGCATCGATAAGCGCCGAGGTTGCAGAGCCGGACGGAGCAACATTCCATGAAATATCTATCCACTGGCTATATTGCACATTTGCAACGCCGGTATCACCTTTAGCGCCAGGGTCGCCTTTGGCGCCTATGCCGCCTGTTGCCCCGGTAGCGCCGGTTGCTCCTGTAGCACCAGTAGGACCTGTTTTAGTACATGCAAAAATGGTAATCGCAATTGCTGTGAGCACAAAGAGTGGTGCAAACTTTGGTTGTTTCATAGTTTTAATAATTAATAAGTAAAAAATTGGATTTTATCAGAAGACTTTATGTCGAAGAATATGTTGGGGTTTGAGATGAATTAATGGGTTTAATTATCATAGAGTACGATGACAAGATATAATTAATCATTGGTTTATGCAAGCTGAGCAGGTTTTTAATTATTGTGCTGTTTTATAAAAAGAATAATCTGTAACCCGATATCAGTCAGCTATAAAACTTAACTTCGCAAAAGCCTTAGGCCTTTCCGCTTTCATGAAACAGTTTCTTTTTTATTTATTGTTGATCATCTTACCCGCAGTATGCTGCGCACAAGACAGCGCAAGCCATAAACGGCCAAAAATCGGAGTTACTTTAAGTGGCGGAGGCGCCAAAGGCCTCGCTCACATTGGCATTCTAAAAGCAATTGACTCAGCGGGATTAAAAGTAGATTATGTGACTGGCACGAGCATGGGAAGCATCATTGGTGTTTTATATGCTGTTGGATACTCGGGAGACTCTATTGAAAAGCTTGCACGAACCATTGATTGGGATTTGTTATTGTCAAACCAATTGTCTTTGCGGAGCATTATCATGGAAGAAAAAGCGGAATACTTCAAATATGATGTGGAGCTTCCATGGGTCAACAATTGGTTCCGCATATCAACAGGTGTTTTGGAAGGACAGGAATTATGGCTGAAATTATCGGAGCTGCTTTTTCCTGTATATAAGATTAAAAAATTTAATGATTTTGCAATCCCGTTTAAATGTTTAGCAACAGATGTTTCTACAGGCCAGGCAGTGGTGCTTGATTCGGGAGAAATTATTTCTGCCATCAGGAGCAGCATGGCAATACCTTCGTTGTTTACGGCGGTTGAATTCAACGGGAAAAAACTGGTAGACGGTGGAGTGGTTAGAAATTTCCCTGTGAAAGATGTGCGTGAAATGGGTGCTGATTTTGTGATTGGCAGCAATGTTTCCAGCGCACTTCTTGCTCCGGAAAAAGTAGTGAATGCCATTCAAGTGCTGATGCAGGTGGCATTTTTCAGAGAAGCAGAAGACACGCGTGAAGAAGTTCCTCTTTGCAATATTTATATTCCAATGCCACTGGAAAAATACAGCATGGTGAGTTTTGGAAATTCTGATGAGATTATTAAATATGGAATTGAAGAAGGAAGGAAATTATATCCACAGTTCAAAAAATTAGCAGATTCACTGAATGCGATTTACGGGCCGCCGGACTCATCAAAAAAAATGCTGCCGGAAGAGAAGAAGATACGAATTTCTTCTTATGAAGTGAGAGGGGCTCAGCATACTTCGAAAGAATTTTTTATTCATGCGCTTGATCTTTATACAAACAGATTGT
This sequence comes from Puia sp., assembly GCA_035295505.1. Classification (GTDB taxonomy): domain Bacteria; phylum Bacteroidota; class Bacteroidia; order Chitinophagales; family Chitinophagaceae; genus Puia. The sequence goes on from DATGIX010000214.1 coordinate 63,911, forward strand.
ACACCTCATCTGATCTGGCAAGAATGGTGCGGCGTGCATCTGGTACAAGATATTACAGCAAGATCTCATATTCATTGCAACCGATTGATGACAGTTCTTGTAAAGCCATTTTTGATGTGGAAGAAAACCCGTTGACATTTGCAAAAATCGGTATCAACTATAATCAGTTTAGTGGTATCAGTGCGATTATTAATGTTACAAGCAGGGATTTTTTTACACCCAATTCGCGCAGCCTCGTAACATTGAATATTGGTCAGAATTTCCGCGCACGTGCTGAACACCTGCAATATCTCGGAAGGATCAGCAATTTTGCATTGAACCTAGGCACTCAGTTCGACCAGTTCAACGTAACCACCTATAATAATTTTAAAGAAGCGGGCATTTATAATCAAAGCTATTTTAAAGCTGATATGAGGCTTGGATATTCAACGAGCAGAAACATTTTGATTGGTGCAGGAACAAGGTTTGAATGGATCCACTATAGCCCGTCAATTACTTCTTCCATAGAATTTCAGGGAAGAAATAATTTTTTTACGAGCTACCTGCTTTTCAGGCATAACACATTAGACAGGCCATTATTCCCGAAAAAAGGATTGAAGATTGATGCAGAAGGAGATATAGTTTATGAGCAAAACCCTAATGTGACTGCACATCCCGTAACGCCGTATCAGGATACCAGCTTTTCATCAACTCCATACACGAGATTGTTATTTAATCTGGAGAATTATGCGCCTGTAAGTTCGCGAAGTGTGCTCCTCTTTAATATGCAATCCGGTGTAAATTTCAACTATCAGAATAATATCATGAATGAATTTTCTATTGGCGGATTAGTGAATCAGTTTCATAATCAGATCACTTTTTCCGGACTTCGCGAAGGAAATTTTTATTCACCAAGCGTTGCTGAGTTTCAATTAGGATGGCGTTATCAACTCTTCAGCAACACTTTTATCACTGCAAAAGCAAATGTGCTTTTCAATAATTTTATAACAACGAGCAATTTTTTTACGAACCCTGATTTTCTTACCGGATATTCTTTGACCGCCTCTTATAATTTTGCTTTAGGACCGATTGAATTGAGCGCAATGTATTGCGACCAGTCGAGAAGAGTTTTAGGGTATGTGAACATTGGAATTCCGTTTTGAGCCAAACGTGAATCAAAACTTTCCAAAATAATTGGAAATATCGAAGTATAAAGGCAGCTCTTTCCCATCAGAAAGCAGGATAGTGATAATGTCATAGGGCTTCTTATCATGCGTCGTTAACGACTGCCCTTTAATCTTATAATTTGAATAATGTTCCTTGATCCATTTGTATTCTGCGTTTACTCCCGTTGATTCAGTTTTCTCGGTGATAAAAACTGCTGTGGCATACGATAGCCCGTCGTTCGATGAGGCAGTTGCAGACGTGCTTACTTTTTTTGGAGAAGAACAAGATAAAAGACTAAGAACGCTTAGTAAGAAAACAAAAATAATTCTTGACATAAATGTTTGGTTTAATGATAAAGAAAACATGATAAAGTTTCATTCAGATTTCAAGTGTCATTTGGGTTTATGATTTTAAAATTGATGATGTGCCAATTCTTGTTCTACTAACCGCAAATTCTCTTCATCAAAACAAACGACCAAAACTTTTTCAATGATATTATTGTTTGAAATCGATTCTGAAATGGCTTTTATGGAAATATAGGCTGCTTTTTCTTTTGGGAATTCATAGATGCCTGTGCTGATATTGGGAAATGAAATTGTTCTGCATTGATTTGCAATTGCAAGTGCTAAAGAATTGGTATAACAATTTGCAAGTCTTAATTCTTCTTCTTTTTTGCCACCATTCCAAACAGGACCGACTGTATGTATCACATATTTTGCGGGAAGATTACCTGCAGTAGTAATGACAGCTTCTCCGGTTTTGCAGCCACCTTGCTTTGCAACAATTTTTCTGCAATCTTCTAAAATAGAGGGACCTCCAGCACGATGAATAGCACCATCTACTCCCCCTCCACCCATTAATGAACTGTTTGCTGCATTCACAATTGCATCGGCTGCAATTTTAGTAATGTCGCCCTTAATGATTTCTATTTTATCTTTTATAACTCGTGTCATCTTATTCTCTTGCTTTCACAAAATCACTTACTAAATAACTGATAAGCTTGCCAGTAGTTTCATCTTTTTTCCCTTCTTTTAATTGTGTTGCGCCTTCACAGATGTGGAGATATGCAATTTTAGAATCGGTCGCAGCGAATGTAATGTATTGCCTGGCATGCAACGAAGTCATTCCCGAAGGCGACATGGCGCTTGATAAAGTATTTTCAATGGAATCCAAATCAAGTTCAAGACCGATATAATTATCTTCAGTGAAACCTGTAGCATGCGCCACAGCCTGTATGAAATTCTTTTTTTCAAGAATGAAAATATCTTCATAGGAAATGATATCGAGGAAAGGATTGTTCACAATATCGAGCCAAACATTTTGCTGCAGATAATTTTCATGCACACCAATCACGCAATATTTTTGTAAATAGCCGTCTTCCTCAGCATACCGAAAAGCATTCCCGCTGTGCCTTCCTTCAACCGGGCGGTAATCAGTATGCGCATCTAAATTCACTGCATTGATTTGTGCAAGTTGTATTAGCCCTGCTTTATGTAAACCTTTTGCAGAACCTTTAATTAACGGATAGGCATTATTGTGGCCGCCACCAATTACGATTGGAATTTTCTGTAACGATGTAATTATCTTAACCAGATTCTCAACTTCTTCATCGATAGCAACAACTGCATGTCGATATGCTTCTAATTTTTCAGATTCTCCATGTGCATTTGTTTCGATGAGATATTGGATATCGCCAAAATCAAAATGCCCGAGCAACATTACATCACTGCCTTCAAAAAAATCATTGCTTTGGATATTTAGAAATGATTGCAGGAACGGAAGCCACGCTGTATCAGCACCTCCGCTTTGTCCGTTTGCTTTCACGCCAATGTCTTCAGGAATCCCGATTAAAATATATTCTGCTGTTGTTTCTTTGATGGATTGCTCAATATCGCTTGAATGATTTGCAACTAAAAGACGTTCTCCCAGTTTCGTTTCAAACCTTCGGATCTGTGTTAATGAAAGAATGTCTTGCTTGTTATAGACTTTGAAATGCTGCATAGCATTATTTTTAATTCTTGCATCCTGTGCTGAAGATTTTTGAAGCTCGATATTTTCCATGGCAATAATTTTAAGCGATAATTCCACAGAGAGCCTCGGATATTAAATGAGACCCTGCGAGGCTCTCCGAAATCTCCGCGGTTCTCTGTGGCTAAAATCCGATTTTTGAATTTACGATTTTTAATATCTCAGTTTCCAAATCAATGGTTTTATTTTCAATTTCTTTTCCTTTCGTAATAATATCATTCACAAAATCCTTGTCATCAAAATCTTTTGCATTAATACGAACATTCATAAAAGCGCCCATTACAGCGCTGCGTGCGCAAAGTGCCGCTACGCCGGCATCTGAAACTGAATTGGGGTTCCCCACATCAGCCATCGCTTTAATCACTTCCAAACTTGCAAATGATGTTTGCATGACTTTGAAAGGAATTTCAATGGCAAACTTTGTAGCATGCTGAATAGCTTTTGTTCTTGCTGCTTTTTCTTCATCGGTTGATTTAGGTAAGCCGAAAGCATTCATGATTTGATTGAATGCTCTTGTATCAGCGTCTACTAATCTTATTAATTCGTTTTTATGATTCTCCCCTTTTTCAGCCCAATCACTAAACTCTTCCCACCGTTCGTCCCAGCCTTTTTTGTGAGAAGAAAGATTAGCAACCATCGTTGCCAGCGATGCGCCTAACGCTCCTATGTATGCGGAAATAGAACCGCCGCCCGGAGCAGGACTTTCGCTTGCTGTCTCATCAGCGAAATCTGTGAGGCTCATGTTTACTAATTTGCTGTCGGCTTTATTAGCAAGCATGTATTCAATAATTCTTTCCTGTGGATTGAATTTGCCAAGCTCATCCAGTCCCATTGATTTCACCGCAATCTTTATTAATTCTTTTTCTGAAACTCCTGTTGAGCGTTGTTGTTTTTTCAAGAAATATTTTCCGGCATCAAGCATTGCTTTTAGTGGAATCAATCCAACGAGTTCACTGCCTGTAACACGAATTCCTCTTGCCTCTGCTTTTTTGCAAACCTCATCAAATGCAATGTGGACAGGCGTTATATTAATGTTCGTGAGGTTCATGGAGATCTGTGCGATGCCATATTCTTCAATGAACCATCCGATTGCTTTCACACTTTTTAAAGTTCCGGGAATGGAAACCGGTTTTCCATTTTCATCAAGAACCGTTTTATTATTCACCTTTTTAACGCGACCAGCTTCGCGGACATCAAATGCAATAGCATTTGCTCTGCGCACAGAAGTAGTATTGAGATTGACATTATAAGCGACTAAAAAATCTCTTGCACCGATAACTGTTCCACCACGCTTTGCATCAAATTCCGCAGGACCAAAATCCGGTTTCCATTCGGGCAGTTTTATTTTTTTGAAAAAGCCTTCGTACTCACCTGCACGTATAACCGAAAGATTGCTTCGCTCTTTTTTTGGTTGCGCTGCTTCATACAAATAAACAGGAATCTGCAAATCCTCTCCTACTTTTTTGGCAAGTTGTTGAGCATACTTCGCGGTTTCTTCCATAGAAATATTTGCGATTGGTATTAACGGGCAAACATCTGTTGCGCCCATTCGCGGATGTTCGCCTTTGTGTTTGCTCATATCAATCAGTTCACCTGCTTTTTTGATTGCCTTGAAAGCTGCGTCCACAACAGCTTGCGGCGTTCCAACAAAAGTCACAACAGTTCTATTAGTTGCTTTTCCCGGGTCGACGTTTAATAGCTTTACTCCTTCTGTTGCTTCTATTTCATTGGTGATTTGTTTAATGATATTGAGGTCATTCCCTTCGCTGAAGTTTGGGACACATTCGATGAGTTGTTGCATTCGATTTAGATTTTATATAAGGGATACGAGATTTTGGATTCAAGACGTCGCATGTTCGCAGCCTGAAGCTGAATAGAATATCTATAGCACAAGAGTGCGACGCAAGAATGTTTAATAGAATTCATTGGCTGGTTACATAAAAAAACAGTGAGTGGTAAGTCGTCAGTAGCAAGTGGTAAGATTGTATTATTAAGAATTCATTCACCATTGACTATTCACCATTCGCCACCCAATTTAAGGAAAGATAATTATTCTTCAACAAGACGATTCAATAATCATTCGTCTTCGACAAGGTCTTCTGTTTTCTTTTTGTAGAAAATCATTCCGAGCATCATGATGACTGCACTTAATAAAATCACAAAAAACAAAATGCCGTTGTTGAAAGTTTTGAGGTGAAATGACTCCGGTATTTTATAGAACAACACGATGGTAATAAGACCACGCGGAATGAACATCACTTCCGGATAAACACTCTCCTTCAGGAAGAAGCGCAGATAAAGAAACCGGGCGAGAAATAATACCAGCACAAGCGTGCTTCCAATCAATACAACTTCTGATTGCAGCGCAGCTCTTATGTCGATAGAAAAGCCAAATAGTATGAAGAAAAAAGTGCGGATGAGGAAAGAACTTTCTGCGGTAAGCGAATGCAATAAAAGTGTTGTCTCATCTACCCTTTCCTGCGGGAACAACCGGTTAAGCTGTTTTATTTTTACTAAGTTCCAGTTGTTCATCAATAAGCCGAACATCATGATGATGATGAGCGAAGGAAGGTTGAATAATTTTCCGCCTTCGTATAAAATGAGAAGTAATGCGAAGATGAGAAAGAAGCGGACATTCAAACTTGATTTGGTGATGATGATAAATAAAATGATGGAAAAAATCAATGATAAAACTATCGCAATAACAATGTTCAGAAAGAACATGCCGACTGCTTTTCCGGAAAGTACTTCTTTGCCTATGAAATAATTGAAAACAAGAATGCCGAGAATATCGCTAAATGAAGCTTCGTACACCAAAAATTCTTTTTTTGTTTCAGAAAGATGAAGCAGGCTTGGGATGACAATGGAACTGCTCATGATAGAAAGCGGGATGGCATAAACGATGCAATTAATAATTTCTTCTTTCAACCAATAATGCAGCACCATGGCGATGCCAGCAGCAGAAACGAGAAAGATTACCAATGCAGCAAAAAATGAATTTCGAATGAGCTTGAGCTTGTTCCTGCTAAGCTTGAGGTCAAGCCCGGCTTCAAGCACAATCATTATCAAACCCACACTTCCAAGAATTTCCGTAAGATGCTCAGGAAAAACTATTTGCAGGTTATTGTTCTCGGCAAATAATCTCGCACA
>DATGIX010000215.1:0-17124 GCA_035295505.1 Puia sp.
AAGTGTGCGACGCAACGATGCTCAACCGGAGTTACAAATGCTGGTTACAAAAAATAAAAAATAATATAACGATCGAATTGATTCTCTCATGAAAAAATTATTATTTACTCCCGGGCCATTATCCACTTCAAAAACAGTGAAAGAAGCGATGCTTGAAGATATGGGCTCACGCGATCATTTGTTTGTTGATGCAGTTAAGAATGTCCGCAATGGTTTATTGAAACTGGCACATGTTTCCAAAGAAGATGGGTATGATTGTGTGATCATTCAAGGTTCGGGAACATTTGGTGTGGAAAGTGTGATCAGCAGTGTTGTTGGCAAGAACGATCATTTGCTCATTCTTGCAAATGGCGCGTATGGAGAACGGATCATTAAGATGGCAACTATTCATCAATTGAATCATGCTATTCTTCGTTTTGATGAGGACCAGATTGTTTCTCCTGTTGATGTAGAAAATTTTTTACAGGCGCACCCGGAGATAACGCATGTAGCATGCATTCACAGTGAAACAACAACCGGATTGTTTAATCCTGTAAAAGAAATTGGTTCGATAAGTAAAGCGCATAACAAAGTTTTTATTGTTGATGCGATGAGCAGTTTCGGCGGAGTGGAAATGGATATGAAAGAAATGAATATTGATTTTTTGGTTTCATCATCTAACAAATGTATTGAAGGCGTTCCCGGATTTTCATTCGCATTATGCAAGAAGAGTGAATTGGTAAAAGCAAAAGGACAAGCAAGAACTTTGAGCCTCGATTTATATGATCAATGGAATGGCTTGGAAACAAACGGGCAGTTTCGTTTTACACCGCCTACATTAAGCCTGATGGCATTTCAACAAGCCATGAAAGAATTAGAAGAAGAAGGTGGCATTAGTGCAAGAGAGCAACGTTATAAAACAAATAAAAAAATATTGGATGAAGGAATGGCTGCGCTTGGATTGAAGCAATATTTACGACCGGAAATACAAGGTCACATCATCACCTCTTTTTTATATCCTGATAAAAAGAATTTCAATTTTAGTGAGTTCTATAATGTACTCAACGAAAAAGGATTTGTGATCTATCCCGGCAAGTTGAGTAAAGCAGATGCATTCCGCATTGGAAATATCGGTCAAATATTTCCTGACGATGTAAAAGCATTAGTTGCAGCGATAAAAGAGTACTTCGAAAAAATCCAGTAAAACATCATGCATCCGTCAACTGAAAAAACAGATGTAGTAATCATTGGTGGCGGCTTGTTTGGTTGTGCAATCGCATATTATTACACAAAAAATAATCCTGGAAAAAAAATAATTATTCTCGAGCGGAATGAGATCTGCAATTCCGCTACAAGCCGTGCTGCCGCATTAATTACACTCATTCGTTCAAAAAAACATTTCATTCCGCTTTCGATGGAAACCTATCGTGCGATAGACGACATGGAAAAGCAATTGGGTGAAAGCATGGATATAAAAAAAGTTGGCGTGATGCATGTTGCCGCAAGTGAAAACAGTGTTATTGCCCTGGAAGAGCTGATGAAGATTGCAGAAGAATTTCATGAACCAGTTGAATACATTTCAAATGAAGAAGCACAGAAAAAAGCGCCATGGCTGAAAACAGATGAAATAATCCGATCAGCATTCATGCCGGAAGAAGCATATTGCGATCCATATTTACTCGGAACATTTTTTGCACGATGCGCAAAAATGCAGGGTGCAGATATCCGGCAGGGAATTGAAGTGAATGAATTGATCATGGATGGCGATACTGCAGTTGGTGTTACTACTTCTTCCGGAAAAATTTTTGCAGATAAAGTAGTAATTACGGCAGGAGCGTGGTCGCCCATATTTGCAGCACAGGCAGGAGTTGGTTTGCCAATGGCTCCTGTACGAAGCCAGTATTGGATCACAGAAAGAAATGATCTTTTTAAAAATTCATGTATTGTTATTTTGCCGGATGCGCAGGCGTATGCAAGACCTGAAGGCGGCGCATTATTATTTGGCATCCGCGAAAAAAATTCATTGGCAGTTTCTCCAAAAAAAATTCCTTCAGATATCAGTCATTTTGTTTTTAGTGAAGACAAAGGCATGCATGATCTTTCAGAAGTGATTGATTCGCTCGCAGGTTTTTTTCCGTTGGTGTATGAGACCGGTTTGAAATATTATGTTGCAGGTTTTTCCGGCTACACCCCTGATAATAATTTGACTATGGGGATAGCACCTGGCGTTAAAAATTTATTCTGTGCAACAGGAGATGTTGGCGCAGGTATATCCGTTGCAGGTGGCGTTGGGCTTGCATTTGCAGAAATGATTGCTGGCAAGCCAAACCCTTTTGATTTCGCTGAGTTTGATATTACAAGATTTGGTCAGATAGACCCATTTAGTAAAGAATGGCTTGAAAAATGCGCGTTGGCAAGGTCTCAAAAAAAGAGCGGTTAATGCTTTGAGCTTGCGAAATAACTGATACAACGATTTCGGAACACTTCACGGTTTATATTTACTTTTGCAGCTTTATATAATTTCATATAAAGAGCACAACATTGGCTTTTGTAATACGATGTCTCGTTGTATGAAATAAAATTCATAAGGCAGGATGAAAAAAATCATCAACGTAATTTCATTAAACCGAAGTTTTTTTATCGGTTATCTTTTATTTCTGGTTGCGTCCATTATATTTTTGGCGCTACATTCCAAAATAGACGGATTTATTTTACTGAACTCCTACCATAGTCAACCGCTTGATTTATTTTTCATGATTTACACAAATATCGGCGATGGGCTTTATTCGATCGGCTTGTTTTTATTATTGCTTTGGTTTAGAAAGCCATTGCCGGGTTGGGAAATTGTTTTTACTTTTCTTTTAGCGGGATTAATGGTGCAGGTTCTTAAATATATTTTCCCAATGCCACGACCGCAAACACTTTTGGGAAACACAAGCTACCCGTATTTTATTCATGGATTAACACATGTTGGGAATGCAAGTTTTCCTTCCGGGCATACGGCAACTGCATTTGGTACAGTCACCATTCTTTCCATATTCGCAAAAAATAAAAATATAAGCCTGCTTTATTTATTAGCAGCCATATTGGTTGGTTATTCACGAATATATCTCGGTCAGCATTTTTTGATGGATGTCTTAGCGGGCGCATTGATTGGTGTTCCTGTTGCATTGATTGTTTATTTCGTTATTGATAGTCGCCCATCATGGATTGAAAAACTGGAAATGAGAAAAATGGATATGGATTAACGTTAGGAATTAATAATTGATAATTAGTAATTAATAATTAAGTGAAGAATGTATGTTTATGAGACATCGTAAATCGTACATCGTAAATCGTACATCAGAATGATTCATGGAAAAAAATTAGTGATTGTTTTGCCGGCTTACAACGCGGCACTGACGTTGAAAAGAACGTATCAGGAAATTCCTTTTGATATTGTGGATGATGTGATTTTGGTGGATGATAACAGCAGCGATAAAACAGTGGAAGTCGGTCGCGAACTTGGCATTTCACATATTATCAAACATGACAAAAACCGTGGCTATGGAGGTAATCAGAAAACTTGTTATAACAAAGCGCTGGAGATTGGCGGCGATATTGTGATTATGCTTCATCCCGATTATCAATATACACCTAAGTTGATTCCTTCAATGGCTTATCTAATTGCGAACAATGTGTATCAGGTGGTGCTTGGTGCAAGAACACTTGGCAAAGGCGCTTTGAAAGGCGGCATGCCTTTATATAAATACATTTCAAACCGCTTGCTTACTTTTTTTGAGAATGTGATGCTACGACAAAAGATTGCAGAATATCATACAGGTTATAGAGCTTTTTCGAGAGAAGTTTTGCAGCGCATCAATTATGAAGTGAACTCGGAAGACTTTGTTTTTGATAATGAAATGCTTTCGCAGATTATCTACCTCGGATATGAAATTGCTGAAGTTACCTGCCCTACAAAATATTTTGAAGAAGCATCGAGCATTAACTTGAAAAGAAGCATCACTTATGGATTAGGTGTGCTGCGGGTTTCATGCGTTCATCGCTTTTGCAAATGGGGTTTGATGAAGAGGAAGATGTATGAACCGAGAGGGAATTAATAATTGATAATTAGTAATTAATAATTGTAGTGCATGTATGATTTGCAGACATCGTAAATCGTACATCGTAAATCGTACATTAGAATGGTATTATCGAAATCACAAATCGTTCTTATCATCGCAGCACTCGCTGCCATTTTTTTTATTCCATTTCTTGGTCATGTTCATTTGTTTGATTGGGATGAAATCAATTTTGCAGAATGCTCCCGCGAGATGATGAAGTTGGATGATTACAGCAGGGTGTATATCAACTTTAAACCTTTCTGGGAAAAGCCGCCAATGTTTATGTGGATGCAGATTGCGTCGATGAAAATGTTTGGTGTCACGGAATTTGCAGCGCGTTTTCCAAATGCAGTTTGCGGTATCGTTACACTGATTGTAGTTTTTTTATGCGGCTCGAAAATTTATGATAAAAAATTTGGTGTGCTTTGGGCGCTTGCTTATGGCGGCTCTCTTTTTCCGAATATGTATTTTAAATCAGGTATCATTGACCCATGGTTTAATCTGTTTACTTTTCTCGCACTGTTCAATTTTATTTTATATTACTGGAGCAGGAATGGTTTTGATAAAGAAGGATTGAATAAAAAACCTATCCGATATGTGATTTGGTCCGGCATTTTTATGGGGCTTGCAGTGCTTGCAAAAGGACAAGTTTCATTAATGGTTTTTTTATTGTGCCTCGGCTCTTACTTAATTTATAATCGTTTTAAAATTTATTTCAACTGGTGGCATGCCATTTTATTTTTGATACTCACTGCTGCGGTTACATGCACTTGGTATGGTTATGAAACAGCAAAGAACGGTCCATGGTTTATTGAAGAGTTTTTGAAATATCAATATCGGTTATTCACTACTCACGACGCAGACCAGAAAGGATTTTTGGGCTATCATTATGTTGTATTATTAATCGGATGTTTTCCTGCTTCGTTGATTGCGATTCCATCTTTTTTCAAAACGAATTACACGAGCAGGTACGACAAAGATTTTAAAAAATGGATGCAGATTTTATTTTGGGTGGTGACGATTTTGTTCACGATTGTTCAGTCACGCATTATTCATTATTCATCGATGGCTTGGTTTCCACTTACGTTTCTAGCTGCTTACTCTATTTACAAATGGGATTTGAAACAGTTGAGCTATAAAAAATATGTCGGTGTTTTTATTGCAATCCTCGGCGGCATCATTTCATTGCTGTTGCTTGCTGTTCCTTACATTGGAATGAACGTAAAAAAATTAGCTCCTTATGTGGAAGATAAATTTGCACAAGGAAATATGGAAGCAGCAGTGCATTGGAACGGATTGGAAGGAATTGTCGGTACTATATTAGTCATATCTATTATCGTCGGGATTATACAATTAAGAAAAAGCAATTTTCAAAAAGCAGCGTGGGTTCTTTTTGGCGGAACAGCAATCGTTATTTTTCTGGCATCAGCAATTATTGTCCCGAAAGTGGAGCGATATTCTCAAGGCGCTGCGATTGATTTTTTTATTGAAAGACAAGGCGAGAATTGTTACGTGAACACGCTTGGCTATTTCAGCTATGCGCAGCTTTTTTATGTAAAGAAAGAAATACCAACCAATCAAAATTCATATAATGAGCAATGGCTGCTCACGGGAAATATTGATAAGCCTGTTTATTTCGTCTCGAAAGTTGACAGGATTGATAATTTCAAAAAATATACCGAGCTAAAAGAATTGTATCGGAAAAATGGGTTTGTGTTTTTGAAACGGGATGTGCCGAAATAAATTAAGTTTCCTGAATGGTTCAAGTTATGAATTTCGACATCGATTTTTTACATTTGATTTATGGTGTCGTCTTTCATTAATTAAATATTATTTTGAGTTTTGCTTTATGATTAAACCTTCATCTATTTTTTTTCTACTCATTGTGTCTGGTGCATTTTCTAGAGCACAAAAAATCTCTCATTATGACAGTGCCATGAAGAAATATCAATTAGGCGACTATACAGGTGCTATTAAAGAATATGATTTAGAGATAGAGCAAAAACCTGCTTTTCATAAAAGCTATATAGATAGGGGTCTTGCAAAAGCAGCATTAGGCAATTATAAAAATGCAATATTAGATTACAATAAATCCATAGAATTAAATTCAGGAGATGAAAGAGCTTATCTAGCTAAAGCTAGGTCATTAAAGTCTTTAGAAAATTATAAAGCAGCGATTATCAATTTTAATCTTGCAATAAAATTAAATCCAGAATACGACCTTGCTTTTTATTATAGAGGACAAACCAGGAAAATACTTAAAGATTATAAAGGAGCGATGAATGATTATAATAAGTCTATACAATTATACTCTTCAAATCAAGATGTTTATGTATCTAGGGGAAATTTGTTTGATGATTTAGGAAATTATAAAGCAGCAATTATTGATTACGATAAAGCAATAAAATTAAATCCCAAAGATGCTTTGGCATTTTATAACAGGGCGAATACAAAAAATAAAATGGGAAGAAATGACGAAGCAGTAAAAGATTATTCTAAAGCAATTGAATTGAATAAGAACAATCCTGACGCATTTTATATGAGAGGGCTATTGAAATATAAATCAAATGAGTTTGGTAGTTCTCTTAATGATTTTATCGAAGCGTGCAAACTAAATCCGAATGATGAGATGACATATTTACATATTGGAATGGCTTATTCAAAACTAAATGAAAAAGAATTGGCTTCGAAATGGTTCAATGAAGCTATTCATATAAATTCTAAAAACACTATTTGTTTTTTTGAGAGAGGAAATTTTAGATATCACATTTATCAATATGATTCTGCTTTAAGCGATTTTAATAAAGCTGTAGTTTTAGACTCGAAAGACCCTAATTTGTATAATCAAAGAGGAAATGTGTATTTAAAATTAAATCAGTTTAATAATGCAGTTGTTGATTTTACCAAAGAAATTAATCTTAAACCTGACGAGGATATTGCATTTTATAATAGAGGATTGGCTTTTTTTAATTTAGAAAGTTGGAAGGAGGCAATGGATGATTTTACCAAATCAATATCTATAAACTCAGGCAACTCTAAATGCTATTATTATCGTGGGCAGTGTGAAATAAAAATGAATCTTAAGAATAAAGCATGTCAAGACTTTAACTCCGCAAAGGACTTAGGTTTTGAAGAAGCAGAAAAATCAATTAATCAGTATTGCAAGTACAAAAACTACTAATGATTAAGATATTCTCGACTATCTTTTCTTCCCCGAAAAAAACCTCAAAATTTTGCTGATGAATTTATCATTCGCGCCAAGTTTTCCTTTAATGGCGGTGTAAGTTGCTACCATCGCATTGTCAATCTTCACCATGAATTTATTGCTGCCATCACCGGGGCGTGCCTGATAATAAGTGGCGCGGCGGAATGGGTTTTCTTCAATGGAATAATAATATAATGCAATTGACCTTCTGAAAGTTCCTTCAGGACAAGTCATTGGCAACGGATGACCGTGATAAGAATCTGCATCTGTATTAAAAATCACGCAGCGATTAAAAACAGGGAGCACTTCTTCTTCGCAGCCTTTCATTTTTTTGTCCCACAATTCAAGCTTGCCGCCCCATTCTTCTTTCCAATCTTTGTTCAGATACACCAGCACATTCACCCTACGCTGCCAGTTTTTATGATGAGGATGAACAGTGAAATCTGCGTGAATATTCAAGAAGCCGCCTTTGGTAGATTGATGAATGCCGCCGCCTTCGAGAAAATCATCTTTTTGTAGGTTATTGATGCCCGTTAGTTCGCTCAAAAATTTTAAAAATTCAGGAGAATTCAATTCATTAATAGTGCCTTTGATGGTTTCAGGCAATGCATCTAATTTATTAAGACCTTTCTTTTTTTCATTGTAATGTGTGTAGTTAATCCAGCCATCGGATTCATTCAGCTTATTGAATTCATCAATACATTCATCTAGCACTTCAGGGTTTAAAAAATTCTCCAGCACAATATGAGGATATGGGCTTGCAGATTGGTATTGCTTGCTCAAGGCAGGAAGCTCGCTGTTCCATTTAGCGTAATCGAATGTTTGAGTTGCCGTTTCCACTGTAAAAAAATTTAAGAGGCAAAGATAAAGTGTTTCACGCAAAGACATTTTTCACGCAACGAGCGCAACGAAAAATCGCTGGATTTTCGTTTTGTTTAAAAATTCTGCTTATAAATTTCTTTGTTTCGTTGCATTCTTTGCGCCCGTTGCGTGAAACCTCATTCTCTCTTTCCTTCCAGCGTAAATCCAACAGTAGTGCCAACATCAGGTGTGCTTCTTACATGTATGCGCTGACCATGCGCTTCAATAATATGTTTGCAAATGGCTAGACCAAGTCCTGTGCCGCCACGGTCGCGGCTTCTGCCTGCATCGGTGCGATAAAATCTTTCAAAAATCCTGGGTAGATGTTCTTCCTCAATCCCAATGCCGTCATCACTGATTTCAACCAGCACATGGCTTTCATCTGTTTTATAAATGCTTGCCATGATGGAGCCATTTACTCTTCCATATTTACTGGCGTTTTCAATAATATTAATGAGCACCATTCTCACTTTTTCTTTGTCAGCAAAAACAGTGATGGGAAATTCGCAGCCTTTTTTGATGAATGAAGTGATATTTTTCTCCTGCGTTTTAATAGTAAGCGATTCAAAAACTTCTTTAATCAAATCCTGAATCACGAAATTCTGTTTGTACAAAAGCTGTTCGCCTCTTTCTAATTTTGATATTTCATCCAAATCATTCACGAGGTTTACGAGCCTGTCAACATTTCTTGCAGCATTCTCTAAAAATTTCTTGCTCACTTCAGGCTCTTCCATCGCGCCGTTCAATAATGTATCAACATAACCTTGTATGGAAAAAATCGGTGTCTTGAATTCATGTGCGAGGTTCTGCAAAAATTCTTTTCTGTATGCTTCATTTCTTTTCAGCACTTCAATTTCTTCATTCCTTCTTTCGCCCCATTTCTCTACATCTTCACGCACTTCATCAATACTTTTTTTGGGAAGGATATATTTGAAATAAACTTCTTCTTTTTTAGTTGCCTTGGTTTGATAGATGAGCTTATAAATCAGTTTTATTTTTCTGTAGATAAAAGTTTCAAGCGTGATTAGAATAAGCGAATAGCCAACTCCAAAAATTAAAATGAGAGAAAGAAGACTGATTTTCCAGTTATTATCTAAAAAATAAATCCCAATGGAAATAGGCACTGCAATAACGGCTGCTGTGAATGCTGATAATTGTCTCGGTGAAAGATTTTTGGTAGAAAACATTTTGGTCATCGGTTGTCAGACGACGATCGCCGGACATTTAATGCAAGTTCAAACATTTTTTCAAGAAACCTGAATGCTGAATTTATAAGTCGAATTTATAGCCAACCCCTTTAATTGTCGTGATACAATCCAATCCGAGTTTCTGTCTCACTTTGCGGATGTGAACATCAATGGTTCTGTCACCAACAATCACATCATTTCCCCAAACCTGATTCAGAATCTCGTTGCGCAGAAAAACTCTTCCAGGTCTTGAAGCAAGCAGATATAATAATTCAAATTCTTTTTTCGCAAGTGTGATATTATTATCTCCGACTGTCACTTCATATCTTTCCGGGTCGATGGTCAGGTTTTCGATTTTCAGTATTTTACCTTCAGGTTCTTTGCCAAATCTGCGGAACAATGCATTCACGCGGCTCACCAGAACTTTTGGACTGATGGGTTTGTTCACATAATCATCAGCGCCCATTTCCAAACCTTTGATATGAGAGTTCTCATCGTTCATGGCAGTCAGAAAAACAATTAATGTGTCTTTAAAAGTCGGCTGAGCCCTTAATATTTCGCAAACTTCGATGCCGCTTTTTTTCGGCATCATAATATCCAATATCATCAAATCAGGTTTGGATGCTTTTGATTTTACCAGCGCATCATCGCCGTCTTTTGCAGTCGCCACTTCATAGCCTTCTTTAGAAAGGTTGTATTGAATAATTTCCAGGATATCCGGCTCATCATCAGCTATCAGTATTTTCTTGCCTTTAGTGTCCATTTTCAAAATTTACGCAAACCTACTCGAAATAACACTTAATGATGGAATAGGTTGGCGAGTTCACAATTTCTTAATATATAAATAGCATTAAAAAGAGACGAAAATGGAAATGAATTCATATTTATAAGAATAGCCACAGATTACACAGAAGAGCACAGATGTTTCAAACACAAAGAGGAAAATAATCAATCAGCAACGAACTAAAGCCGCTTGGATATTGAATTTTTGTCTTGTTTTATCTGTGCTCTTCTGTGTAATCTGTGGCAAAAGCTCCATCCCAAACAACTTGCTGCCTTTTTTTGCGTTATTCAATTGATATTGATAGTATTTTTGTTCCTGCCTTATCCCGATGAATTAATCTTTTGAAACGGTTTTGCATGTTTGATTTTACACAGAAAGAAACACCAGCTTCGGTATTTATTGTCAGGTTCCGCCAGGTTTTGAAGAAACAGTTCATGAACAGTTTGCTTCACAATTCCCGCTTTCATTTCATTTTTTTATTTTTTATTGCCATTAGCATTTCCGCGATTGCGCAGAACCCTTATCCTTACAAAGTGGCGCAGGATCGCATGCTTTTTCATGATGATATCAATAAAGAACAAAAAAGGTTTTTGAACCTGGAAGAAAAAAGCATTGGTTTGAAAGATGAAAATGTGAAACTTAGCATGAACGATGCGCTGATAAGAAAAGTGGATGAGCTGCAGCAAAAAATTGAAGAGGACACGGTTCTTAATACCAATAATAAAAAAAGATATTTGCGCGGATTGGAATTCATGATTCGCGGCTTTAATGATAATGTGAACAAAAAAGATTTCCCGCCTTCTATCGCTCCGGGTCTTGTTTCAGCTTATGAAAAAGCAATGATGCTCGATAGAAAAAACCAGAGCATCGAACCTGTTGTTGAAGAAAATGTATATGGCATTGGAGAAATCCTGATTGATTGTTTTTTGCTGCCTTATGAAAATGCGGGCATCAAACCATCACGATATATTTTATTCAGAAAATATTGCGGGCTTCATCCGACAGAAATTCTGAACAAACTGCAGAATAATCTGGATGTTCCTTTCACTGATAGTTTGATTATTGTTGCAGGGCATAATAACATGCGCCAATTATATGATTATGCTGCTGCGCGAAACTCGCTCGGTGCGCGTATCCGCGAAAGCCGCGACACACTCGTTCATGTAATTGGTCAGATGGCAATCAGCAAAAGCGGTCAGTTGTATTTTCCTTTTTTAGATAATCTGCTGAAAGGAAAAATAACGATTGAAGACATCGACAGAGTGAAAGATGATGGTGCGAATTATTATAAGCTGTTGGTGAAAACAAGATTGGATTATGCTGCACGATTGCTTCCGCCTGCAAGAGACACCGCGCTGGAAATGACAGCGCTCACACAGATGTTATCAAATAAAGCAAGAGAAATTTTTGTGAATGAAATCAATGGCTTGCATGATAAGCCGGATGCAGTTCGTTTTAAAGTGCTTGAACAATTAACTGCAGAAGAATTATATTATCTGATTGTGCTGAGCGAAGATGTGATTTATACATCGAGCTATGTGCGTGGTGTATATCCTCAAATTTTTCAGCGCATGAAAGCACCGCGTGGCGACAGTTTGATTATGTGGACGCATGGCGATTATTTCAGGAAATTTATCAAGATGGCTGCGGCTTATAACACGCTTGATAATTTTTTAGGAACGATGGACAAAGAAAATGCAAACACCGTGATGAAAGCATTTGCTATCGGTCTTGAAAAAGCATCGGAAGAAGATGCGGTGGATGTTGCCGATTCTTACAGCAGCATTTTTGAAAAAAATAAACCACTCGCAAAATTTGTGCTGAGCGAAGTGAAATGGAACTACAGAAAAAATCTGGCTGCAGATAATAAAAAAGGAATCATCATTTACAATTTGCTGCAAACGCTTTTTGAATCAGCAGATACCACAAAGAAAATTGACCTTTCTGAAAAGCTTGGCATTCCGCCGATTTATAAAATAGATTATAGTTCGTTGAAAGATTCTACGGGTCGGGTGGTGGAGCAGGCATTTTTTTATGGAGGTGATGAAGATAAAGACGGGCAATATTCATTCGCAGATTTTATGGGTCTTTTCCGTGGGAAGCCTGAATGGAAAATCAGCGAGAACCCGCAATGGGTAACGATTACATCTACGCGAGGAAAACCGGTTTATATTTATGCCAACAAACCATTGAACGGAGAAGATGACCCTGACGAAAAAGCAACGGATGCTCTCAATGATTATCTCGAATCAAAAAACATGAAGCCGTCCATTTATATTCATCGCGGTCACAGCTATCATGTTTCATCCACGTTGAAGAGATTGCAATCCTCTGCGAAAATTGTGGTACTTGGTTCCTGCGGTGGTTATAATAATCTGAGCGAAGTGCTGAAGATTAGTAATGATGCGCATATTATTTCATCCAAACAAGTTGGAACACGAACAGTGAACGAACCGATTTTGCAGGCGATTAATAACACATTGATTTCGGGAAAAAATATTGATTGGCTCAACATGTGGAAAGACCTCGGCTTCAAATTCCGCAATGATGCAGTTGCCAAAGACCGTTTTGATGATTACATCCCGCCATACAAAAACCTCGGCGCGATTTTTATAAAAGCATATCGAAAAGCGATGGAAAAGTAGTTTGTGGTTTGTAGTTCTGCACTTCGAAATTCTCAATAAAATTTTAGTTTATTAATCTTTTGTCTTTTTTATTTTGTCCTAAGCTATATTGCTACTATTAAGCATCCTTGCGTCGCACTCTTGTACAGTTGTAATTCTATTTACCACTTTCTGAACCACTGATTTTAATCGATTTTCCTGATTCATCTGATTTTAATTAATAAAAGCTTTCAGGCGAATCACATAAATCAGATAAATCATAGTTCAGACAACTATAAACTGCAAACTTGAAACTCGAAACTGTCCTATCTTTGCAAATTCTATGTCGGAAAAGGTTAAAGGAAAAAAGATTTTTGATTTCAGCTCTTTAAAAAGAGTTTTTCAATATGCATCGCCTTATAAAAAGCGTGTGTATATCTCCGTTATTCTTTCTATTGTTCTTGCAATTGTTTCCCCGCTTCGCCCTTTTTTGATTCAGCTTACAGTTAATGATTATATCCGCAAAGGTGTTACCGATAATATTTCTTTCAGACAAGAAATGGCTAAGCTCGTGATTTGGATTACTGTTTTTCAAATCGGGTTATTATTGATTGAAACTATTTGCCGTTTTTATTTTTCATATATCACTGCATGGCTCGGACAAACTGTGGTAAAAGATTTACGCACGACTGTTTACAAAAAAGTGCTTGGTCTCAATCTTTCTCAATTTGATAAAACGCCGATTGGAACACTCACGACAAGAACGATTAATGATATTGAGGCTATCAACGATATTTTTTCTGATGGTTTAATCCCGATTATTGCAGATTTGCTTTCGATTATTTCTGTGCTTGCATTTATGTTTTATGTGGATTGGAAACTGACTTTGATTTGTATGGCGCCATTTCCTTTTTTGATTGTGGCTACTTATGTTTTCAAAGAAAGCGTGAACAAATCTTTCATTCGTGTGCGCAATGCGGTTTCAAGCTTGAATGCATTTGTTCAGGAACATATTACCGGCATGCAGGTGGTACAAGCATTTGCCGCAGAAGAAAGAGAATTCAACAAATTCAAAAAGATTAATAAAGAACATCGCAATGCAAACATCAATGCAATTTTTGCTTACTCGGTTTTCTTTCCCTTAGTAGAAATTATTCTGGCTGTTTCAACTGGTTTGTTGGTTTGGTGGGGAGCAAGACAGGTTTTACAAATTCCGGAACAGCAGGCAAAAGAGTTGTCAGGAAAAATAATTGCTTTCTTTTTATACCTGAATTTATTGTTCCGCCCGCTGCGGGTGATTGCAGATAAATTCAACGTGCTTCAGATGGGAATGGTGGCGAGCGAAAGAGTTTTTAAAGTGTTGGACAATGACGATTACATTAAAACAGAAGGAACATATTCTCCTGAAAAAGTAAAAGGCAAAATTGAATTCGACCATGTAAGTTTTGCGTATGTAGATGACCGTTATGTGCTGAAAAATATTTCTTTCATCGTTCAACCAGGCGAAACAATTGCAATTGTTGGTCACACAGGAAGCGGAAAAACTTCCATCATCAGTTTGCTCAATCGTTTGTATCATATTCAAAAAGGTGAAATAAAAATTGATGATGTAAAGATTGAAGATTACAAATTGGATTCGTTGAGAAGCCATATTGCAGTCGTGCTGCAGGATGTGTTTCTGTTCTCAGGTTCAGTGTTAGATAATATCACATTAAGGAACGAAGCTATTCCACAAGAAAAAATAATCGAAGCTGCAAAGCTCATGGGCATGCATGAATTCATTATGGAGCTTCCCGGAGGTTATGATTACAATGTAATGGAAAGAGGAAGCACTTTATCACTTGGTCAACGGCAATTATTATCTTTCATCAGAGCATTATTATACAATCCTTCCATTCTCATTTTGGACGAAGCAACTTCATCCGTAGACACAGAATCAGAATTATTAATACAAAACGCCATTGACAAATTAGTAGCAGGAAGAACTTCTATTGTGATTGCTCACAGGCTTTCAACCATTCGAAAAGCCAGCAAAATTATCGTTCTTGACAAAGGCGAAATAAAAGAAACAGGAACACACGAAGAGCTATTAGCATTGGGCGGATTTTATAGTAAATTGCATGAGATGCAGTTCAATAAACAACTGCATCCTGTAAAAGCTTAAAGTACATTCAGTAATCAATGAATACAAATAAAAAAAGAGAGCAGATGCTCTCTTTTTTTTATAAGTGATGATAAAAAATGATTTATGGCAGCGTAATATTCTTCGTGAATGAACCGATTGTGATTACTGCATTTGCATCGCAAGTGCCGTTTCCGTAATCAAGAGTACCGCTAACGCTTGCAGTGCCTTTTGTGTATGTGAAAGCGATGACGCCTGTGTCGATATGCGCACAAGCTACTTTTTTGATTAAGGGAGTTGTAACATTAGCAGTAAGGCTTTCTCCAAACGAGTTGCTGATGGAGTAATTGCCGGTAACTGTAAATATCAAGCTTGTAACATCACCAGGGGTGTTTGTACTGCTTGACACAGCTGCTGTTTTAGTACCTGAAAAACTATAAGCGGTATCGTTTTGGTAACCAATGTGCCCATCAGTTACAGTTGTAGTAAAT
This sequence comes from Puia sp., assembly GCA_035295505.1. Lineage (GTDB taxonomy): Bacteria > Bacteroidota > Bacteroidia > Chitinophagales > Chitinophagaceae > Puia. The sequence goes on from DATGIX010000215.1 coordinate 15,336, forward strand.
GTAGGTGAAAGAATATTGGTTGTCGTGTTCGAGATTGAATAAGTGCCCGAAAGTGTATCTCCATTCACCGTATAATTGTCGAATTGAGCAGAAACTGTTGTGCCGGCTGTGCTGAGCTTTCCGGTAAAAGTATAAGTAATAGAACCTGAGCGCTGAATGCCATCATTGCTTGTACATCCAGCTCCAAAATCTACTTTTAGCGTTATTGGAAACGAGCTTCCTGAAACAGTAACATTTGCACAAAAGCCATAGCCTAATGTTGCGCCGCCACTTCTTTTTTGCATAAGATTGTCGAGGTTTTTGTCATAACCTGTCTGAACTGCAAGATTAAACACGTCGTCATAAGCGTTATCGCTTGCTGCGCCTTTTGCTGACATGTTTGACGCTGCTCCGTTATTGTCTGTAGTTGTTGAACCGGAAGAGCTGCTATCTTTTTTACAAGCAGTAATGAATGTGATGGCTGATGCAAGAAGTATGCTCCCCGAGAGGATTTTGAAGCTTGTTTTCATGGTTTTTTATTTGTGTTTTTATTCTTTGATTGCCTGAACAAACAACAACGAAAAAACCAGTACAATAGTGTATTCTATTTGTTAAACCCTGGTTTTTCCCTTGATATTGTGGTCGCCAAGATAATGAGAATGCCATCGGAATCAAACGTAATTCTCATAGTTAAAACCCGATTTTATATTTCGATGCTACCCCCTTATCTTTGCGCAAATTTCAGGGTGGTTTTATGATGCCAAAATGCTTCAAATCTTTACTGGTAGCGGCTCTCAGCCTTTTGAGCGCAGGAATTTTCAGCTCAGCTTATGCCAACGAAGACAATGGGAAAAAAGAAGAAAAAAAAGGCTTTAACGCCAAAGAAGTTATTTTCGGGCACGTGCTGAATAACCACGATTTTCACATTTTGGATATTGTTGGCGACAATGGCGAAAAATCGCCTGTTTCCATTCCACTTCCTGTCATCCTTTACTCCAAACAAAGAGGCTTTGATGCTTTTATGTCTTCCCGTTTTCATCATGGTGAAGAAACATATCATAACTATATGATGCTGACGGATGAAAAAATCGAAGAGCTGAAGCTTGACCCGACAAAATACAATGCACAGGACATCGTTGCTTTAGATGACAAAGGCCAAATTGATTCTTCAATCAGTATCTATGATATTTCTATAACAAGAAATGTTGCGCAGATGCTCATTGCATTGACTTTGTTCACCTGGATAATGCTGAGGATTGCGAAGAAATATAAAATGGGTCATGGAGTAATTTCTGCACCAAAAGGCTCGCAAGGTTTGTTAGAACCGGTAATCACTTTTGTTCGCGATGAAGTGGCAAAACCGAATCTTGGCCCGATGTCAGATAAATATTTGCCCTTCCTTCTCACTATTTTCTTCTTCATTCTTATTAATAATATTTTCGGATTGATCCCCGGCTCAGCAAACGTAACTGGCAATATTGCTTTTACTGCAGTGCTTGGTGTTATTTCATTTGTTGTTATTCTTTTCAGCTCCGACTCGCATTACTGGGCGCATATTTTCAATCCGCCTGGAGTTCCTTTTGGCGTGAAACTGATTTTGGTGCCGGTTGAATTCATCAGCGTTTTTATCAAGCCATTCGCTCTTATCATCAGGTTGTTTGCAAACATGGTTGCGGGTCACATTATTATTATATGCCTCATTTCACTCATATTTATTTTTGCTAACCTGAGCACGTCTGCAGGTTGGGGAACTGCACCATTTTCAATTGCGTTCACTATATTTATTTATATGATTGAGGTCTTGGTTGCA
>DATGIX010000216.1:0-4833 GCA_035295505.1 Puia sp.
ATAAATACAATTTGCTGGAATCGCATGACCAGATGGTTTTAGATAATCCCCGCGGAACAATCCTCGACCGAGGTGGATATATTTATCTTGCCAAATCTGGCAATGAAATCATTGGCACTGCCGGATTAGCCAAAGAACATGACGGAGAATATGAGTTGATTAAAATGTTTGTTGCACCTGCATTTCGTGGAAAGGGCATCAGTAAATTATTAATCGAAAAATGTATTGATAAAGCAAAAGAAATCGGAGTGAAAAAATTAATGCTTTATTCAAACAGCCAATTGCAAACTGCGATTAGTCTTTATGGTAAATATGGATTTCATCATGTTCCGGTTGTGGATGCACCTTTTGTGACTGCTGATGTGAAGATGGAACTTGAATTGTGATTGCTAATCAGGCATCTGATGGCTATTGCAGAATGCAAGAAATTTATCAATCACTTGCAGCCATTTGATGCCTTAATCCGTAAATATTTATTTGTATCTTTATTATACATAAAACTTCCTATGTCAATAATTAAACTTCCGTTGCTGTTTGTAGGCTCCAAAGGCGAAAAAACTTTATACACCTTGTTTGATAGCGGAGCAAATCTTTCTTGCATCAATCCAGATTATATTAAAGATTTAGAGAATCCTGTTAGTTTAGGTAGAATTAGAAATATTGCAACTGCGAGTGAAGGGCATTATATCGAAATCAAAGAACGCGTGACTTTGGAATTTTATATTGACGATGTTTTGTTGTCTGATGAGTTTCTTGTTGTTCCAAATCTTAGTGAAGAAGCGATTATCGGCGCTGCAACATTGCAAAAATGGCGCATCAAATTAGACTTCGAACATGACCGCGTTATTGTTGACCCTAAAGTTGCGAAGCTGCAATTAATATAAATCGTTGTAATATTTTTCCATCTCTATGGTTAATAAATTCTTTCTTGCTTTCGGTATTTTTTTTCTTTTCGCATTTAAAAATATTGACAATAAAGATTCACATTCTTCGATCAATAATATTCACTCAACATTTGATAATAAAATCGAAAATGAAATTTTTGTGTACATTAATCTTCATCGTAAATCAGTTGGTTTAAAACCGCTTCAGCTTAATGAAGTGGAATCTTCAGCAGCAGCAAAGCATAGCAACAATATGGCTTCGGGAAAAGTTTCTTTTGGTCATGCCGGATTTCAAAAAAGGATTAAAAATATCTCCAATCAATTAGGAAATATTGAAGCCAGTGCGGAGAACGTGGCAGAAGGTACTATGAATGCAAAAGAAGTAGTGAATGTCTGGCTGCAAAGCCCCGAGCATAAAAAGAATATTGAAGGCGATTATACGCTGACCGGCATTGGAGTTGTAAAAAGTAAGAAAGGTGTAACGTATTTTACGGAAATCTTCACTAAATAAGACCAGCTGCTGTTCATGTAAATTTATTGGAACAGAAATCTTACTTACGTAAATTGCCATTCTATGGCAAATACAATCATATCAGTAAAAAATCTCATCAAAAAATACGGCGATTTTGAAGCCGTGAAAGGAATCAGTTTTGAAGTATACGACGGAGAAATTTTCGGTCTGCTTGGGCCAAATGGTGCAGGCAAATCAACCACGCTTGAAATTATTGAAACACTTCGCGAAAAAACAAATGGCGAAATAATGGTTGATGGCATTAACCTTGACAAAAACCCTGACGAGATTAAAAAAATCATTGGCGTTCAGTTGCAGACTTCAGGATATTATCCGGGATTAAATCTCACTGAGCTGATTGAATTGTTCGGTGGTTTATATAATCAACCGGTGAAACCTTTGGAATTGCTCGATATGGTGAACTTGCGCGATAAAGCAAAAGCAAAATATAAAGAATTAAGCGGCGGGCAGAAGCAACGTTTTTCTATTGCGACCACATTGATCAATCATCCGAAAATTATTTTTTTGGATGAGCCAACAACCGGTCTTGACCCGCAGGCGAGAAGAAATTTATGGGATCTGGTGAAAGATATCCGCTCAAAAGGAACAACAGTGATTATTACCACACATTATATGGACGAAGCTGAAGTGCTTTGCGACCGTGTTGCGATTATCGATTCCGGAAAAATTATTGCGATGGATTCGCCTGATAAATTAATCGACAAACTTGTTGCAACAGGTTTCGAAAGACCTAAGGAAGTGAAGCAGGCAAATCTCGAAGATGTATTTATTAATCTGACGGGGCATGCTTTGAGGGCAGAATCTTAGTCGTGAATGGTCAATTATGAATGGTTAATAATTTCTGAAGCTTAACACTTACCACTTAATACTTATCACTCTCAATATGCAATCAACAACCGAGGATCCTCGCTACCCAATCGGCAAATACGAGCCACAGCCTTTTTCAGAAGAGCAAAAACAAATATGGCTGAATGATATTAAATATCTGCCGGAGTTTTTAGAACATTCCATTTTAAATCTCGACGCTGCACAATTGGATACACCTTACCGTGAGGGCGGATGGACAGTAAAGCAATTGGTGCATCACGTGGCGGATAGCCATGTCAACGCTTATATACGGTTCAAGCTCGGGCTTACAGAAGATAATCCAAGTATTAAACCTTATGAAGAAAAATTGTGGGCAGAATTGGATGATGTAAAAAAACTTCCTATCAATATTTCATTAACGCTCTTGCATGCGCTTCATGCGCGTTGGTATGAAGCAATTAAAAACCTTTCGGAGCAGGAATGGCAAAGAACATTATTTCACCCTGAACATAAAAAAACATTCACGCTCTGGCATTTTCTCGGAATGTATGCATGGCATGGGAAACATCATGTGGCGCATATCACGAGTTTGCGGGAAAGAAATGGATGGTGAAATAGTCTGGAGTTCAGAGTCGAGAGTCATGACTCGGAACTCTTAACTCAGAACTCTTAACTCAAACTGATGAAAGACTTAAGCTGGAAAACATTAAGCTCAGAATATTTATACAAAGACACCTGGTTCACCATCCGAAAAGAAAAATGTGAAACGCAGGAAGGGAAAATTATTGAGCCATATTATGTGTATGAATTTCCAACATGGGTAACCGCAGTTGCATTAACGGAAGATGGAAAGATAATCATGGAGCGGCAATACAGACATGCACTTGGTCTTACCAATTATGAAATCCCTGGTGGTTGTGTAGATGATACTGATGCAACTATACAAGATGCCATTGCAAGAGAACTGCTCGAAGAAACGGGATATGAATTTTCGCATTATGAATATCTCGGAAAAACTTCTTCCAACCCATCCACCAACACAAACTGGATGCACATGTATTTGGCAACAGGCGGAAAGCTGGTCGCAAAACAAGAACTTGACCATAATGAAGAAATAGAAATATATTTGTTCACCATAGACGAAGTGAAAAAGCTGTTGAAAGAAAATCAAATGGTACAGAGCATGCACGTCACAGCGCTCTTTTATGCACTTGAGAAATTAGGCGAGCTGAAATTCTAACTAACGATAGTTGCCGTTTGAAAATTAGTATCATGCTGATTTCAAATTACTGCGCATCGTTATGAAATATCTTCCCTTCCTCAATGGCAAATATTCAACTGCTCCGGGTTTATTACCAATGGAGAAAGCTACAAGTTCATTCGACAAATTGATTTTTCAGATTGACGAACATTATGACGAATACATTTCCAACAAAAACAAATGCAGGAAAGAAAACATCCGCAAATATTATTGTGAAAAAGATGCTGTGGCTGAAACTCAGGTTTCAGTAAATCATTATATCGTCAATCAGCTTCTCAAAGAATATCCGGAGGATTTTTCTTTGATAGAAAACAACCGTCATTATATTTTCACCAATCATACATTGAAAGAAGAAATTAAATGGAATAAAGATTGGATAAACGTTGAAAGCAATCATTATCTTTCTTTGTTCGATGCATTGTGCTGTCAGGCGCAGGAAGATTTTGCTGTTTGTCAGTTTGCAGGCGAAAGAGACTGCATGTCGTCTATTCATTTGTGCGCACCCAATCATTGGGCTGCTGAAGATAAAATCGGAAGAACATTCGATGTTGTGCATGCGCCAGTTCCAGGCATGGAGAAAACTTTGAGCAATTATTCCAAAATGCTTCAGGTGATTATTCAAAAAGGACCATTCACACGTTTTGCCTGGGGAATCTCGACTGATAAAAGATTAAATCATCATCCCGTTGCACCAAAAAATATCAGTGATGAAGAATGGTATGGAAGAAAATTGGGCGAAACTAAAAACATTTTTATTCGCACTGAGAGGCAAAACCTAATTGGTTTTCCGGACGTGAATGCTTTTCTTTTTACCATAAGAACTTATTTCTACAACGTCAATTCATTCACCTATGAAGAAAAAAATGCTTTGTACGATGCGGTTGTATCCATGTCGCAGGCATCTCTTGAATACAAAGGATTAACGGGCAAAGTTGAAGTGATAAAAAACATTCTTCTAAGAAATTAAACATTATAGCCTGATGATATTGATATTCCTATATGCTGCTTCAGCTTTTCCCCCACCATGAATTTGCAATGCAATCAATCCTTTGTGAGTTATTTTTTCATCTGGCTCCGTATAATCAACTGTTTGAACTCCGTTGAGCCAGATGCGTATTCTCCTTCCTTTGCTTTGTATTTTATAATTATTCCAGTGGTTACGGTTTAATATTTTATCGATTAATAAACTGTCAGGCTTTACAATGGTAACGTTGCGCCTGGATTCATCATAAAGGCTTGCCCAATAACCTTCGCCAAGATCAGCCTGATATCCTTCCATTTCAAATGGCGGATTTAGCAGGCGCTTGCTATGAAATTGTACGCCTGCATTTACGAACCCTGTTCCTGTT
>DATGIX010000217.1:0-3604 GCA_035295505.1 Puia sp.
GAAACTTAAACCCAAGAGGGTTTATCTCGCCCATTTCTGATAATGCACTGCATTATTACAAATATAAATTCGAAGGCGTTTTTTATGAAGATGGGAAAGAGATCAACAAAATAAAAGTAACCCCGAAAAGAAAATTTGAACCGTTGTTCAGCGGCTATATTAATATCACTGATGGAGATTGGCGGATTCACAGCGTTCAATTAACGTTGACAAAAGAATCGCAAATGCAGTTTGTCGACACGCTCCGCATCGAGCAGTTATATGTTCCTTTTGAAAAAGATATCTGGGTGATCAAAACACAAGTGATTTATCCTTCAGTGAAAATTTTGGGATTCGATGCTTATGGAAGTTTTGTGAACGTGTATTCCAAATTTGATCTTGACCCGCCGCTGGAGAAAAAATTTTTCAATAACACCTTTCTGAAATTTAATGAAGGATCCAATAAAAAACCATCTGACTATTGGGACACGATCCGTCCCGTTCCTTTGCAATTAGATGAGATAGCGGATTATCATAAAAAAGACAGTCTGGAAAAAGCGCGAAAAGATCCTCATTATCTCGATTCGCTTGATAAAATCAAAAACAAAATAACAGTAGCTGGCATATTGCTCACCGGGCAAACGATCAATCGGGAAAAATCACATTCATCTTTTACTTTTCCTTCATTGATTTCAACATTTAGCTATAACACCGTTGAAGGACTAACATTAAACTGGCGTGGCAATTTTTTTAAGCGATTGGACAGCAGTAATACATTTTCACGCCGAAGCATAACCGCAACTCCGGTTCTAAGATACGGTTTCAGCAATCATCATTTTAATGCTTATGCAGTTGCAAATTATAATTATGGAAAAAAATATCTGTCTTCAATAAATATTGCCGGTGGCAAGCGTGTTTTTCAATTCAATAATGCAAATCCGATTTCTCCCCTGTATAATACATTTTCGACGCTGATCTGGGAAAGCAATTACATGAAATTATATGAAGCGTGGTTCGGAAGATTAAATTTCAGCAAAGGAATCGGCGAAGGCGTCCGTGTTAGTGCGGGCCTGCAGTTCCAGGATAGAATGCCTTTGGATAACACAACAGATTATAAATGGAAAGACTGGAGCACAAGATCCTTCACGCCAAACTATCCGTCAGAATTGTTGTCTCAAAATATCCCTCATCATCAGGCATTCATTGCGAACGCTGAAGTCCGCTGGCAGCCCGGTTCACGCTACATTGAATTTCCTGACCGCAAAGTCATGGTAGGTTCAAGATACCCGACTTTTGCATTGCGATATGTGCAAGGCATACAAAACATTTTTGGTAGCGATGTCGATTATTCAAAATGGAAATTCTCCATCAACCAAAACCTTAATCTGAAATTAGCAGGAGCGATTGATTATAATATTTCAACAGGTGGTTTTATTAATTCCAACAAATTATATCTTCCTGATTACAATCATTTCGAAGGCAATCAAATTATCATCGCATCGGATTATTCAAACAGTTTTCAGTTGTTGCCTTATTACAAATACAGCAACAAAGCGCCTTTGTATGGCGAAGCGCACATAAGTTATCACCTGAATGGATTTCTCACCAATAAAATCCCGTTGTTCAGAAATCTAAATTGGTATTTAGTTACCGGAGCGAATGCGTTTTACATCGATCCTTACAGCAATTACATTGAAGGATTCGTGGGACTTGAAAATATTCTCAAGCTCTTCCGCGCAGATTTTGTTTGGGGGTATGAAGAAGGAAAACAAACGGTGATGGGATTGCGCATATCAATGCCGTTTGGTTTTGGCGGCAATCAGAATGATTAGCTTTTGGTACCAGCTAATGAACTCCGATAAAACATTCTTGCGACGCTCCATTCATCTTTTGAACTACTATGAAGCTTCAGTTTCAGAGCGGGTATTTGCTAATTAACCATCATCTTTTTCCTGTTTGATTTTATTTCATCAAAACCATTTATTTTCATTGCATAATTCAACCCCCAAATGCTTACGGTCAATTTCCACCCGTTCCCAACCATACAAACAGAAAGGCTTTTATTAAGAAGAATGGCCAAAACTGATGCTGTTCATTTGTTTGGTCTTCGTTCTGATAAAAATGTGATGCAACATATAGGAAGACCAATTGCAATTAGCATTGATGATGCAATGGAAATTATTAATGTCATCAACGAACAGTTGATCAACAACAACGGCATTACTTGGGCTATTACATTAAGAGGAACCAGAGAGCTCGTTGGCACTATCGGTTTGTGGCGGATCATCAAAGAACATCACCGCGCTGAAATCGGCTATCTGCTCGATCCAAAATTGCAGGAAAAAGGATTGATGAACGAAGCAATAAAATCTGTTGTCGAATATGGCTTTAAGAATATGAAATTGCATTCAATCGAAGCACATGTAAGCCCTAATAACAACGCTTCGGTGAAATTGCTTGAAAAAAATAATTTTATCCGCGAGGCGCATTTCAAAGAAAATTTTTACTTCAACGGAAAATTTCTGGATTCATATATTTTTTCTTTGATAACGCCTTATAAAAAACCCACGTAGCAGAAGTTTGCTAATACAACTATGAAAGCATCTACCATCAATGAACTGAAACAGGAGCTTGCGAATCTGCCTTCTGCTGAGCTGACGGAATTATGCCTTCGGCTTGCAAGATTCAAAAAAGAAAACAAAGAATTATTAACCTATCTTCTTTTTGAAGCGCATGATGAAGCGTCTTATATTTCAAGTGTGAAAAAAGAAATGGATGAGCAGTTTGCAAATATCAATAGCAGCAATTTGTATTTTGCCAAAAAAAGCATCCGAAAAATCCTTCGCATGGCGAATAAGTTTATTCGGTATTCGGGTTCAAAAACTGTCGAGACTGAATTGTTGATACATTTTTGTTCTTTACTTAATGAAACAGGGATTCCTTATCACAAAAGCACTGCATTATTGAATTTATACAATGCACAGATAAAAAAAATAAATGCAGCAATCAAAGCGTTGCATGAAGATTTGCAATATGACTACCTGAAAGAAGCAAAAAAGCTGATTTTTGCACAATAAAATAAATCCTGAACTCTCGATTATTTGATTATCTTTGAGGCGTGTTTAAAGCCGTGCAGGCACACTGTACTTGAACGAATCAAATTTTTCCCTCCAACGGTAAATTTTTCTCTTCTTTACTTTTTGCTTTCTACTCTAATCACAGGTATTTTATTTTTATTTATTAATTTTTAGATTTTATGAACATTTATGTTTCGAATTTAAGTTTTCACACAACCGAAGAAGACTTAACCAGTATGTTTAGCCAACACGGCGAAGTATCTTCAGCCAAAATAATCACGGACAGAGAAACCGGAAGGTCTCGTGGCTTTGGTTTTGTTGAAATGTCATCTGATGAAGAAGGCAAAACAGCAATAGCTGCTCTTAACAACAAAGAGATCGAAGGCAGAGCGATTTCTGTAACTGTAGCAAGACCAAGAGAAGAAAGAAGCGGTGGCGGTGGCAGCAGAGGCGGCTACGGCGGCGGTGGAAACAGAGGCGGCGGCTATGGCGGCGGTGGCGGAAAAAGATGGTAATATATTATCATAACTGTTTTATAAAGAGCTTTG
>DATGIX010000218.1:0-65234 GCA_035295505.1 Puia sp.
CGATGTTGGAATGATCGGGACTTACAATGGATATGAAAAGGATGGCAAGACGCCGACTTATGGCGGCTATTCGACCAATATTGTTGTGGATGAAAATTATGTTCTGAAAGTTTCTGAAAAATTGCCGCTGAATGCAGTTGCTCCATTGCTCTGTGCTGGCATCACTACATATTCCCCGTTGCGGCATGTTGGTGTGAAGAAAGGTTATAAAGTTGCAGTAGTTGGTCTCGGCGGATTGGGTCACATGGCAGTTAAGTTCGCTGCATCTTTTGGCGCAGAAGTAACCATGCTGAGCTCATCGCCATCAAAAGAAGCTGATGCAAAAAAATTAGGCGCGCATCATTTTGTTTTAACGAGCGATGCAAAACAATTAGCGGAAGTGAAAAATAAATTTGATGTGATACTCAATACAGTTTCAGCTCCGCATGAATACGGAACTTATATAGACCTTCTAACTGTCAATGGAACAATGATTGTTGTGGGTGCTCCGCCAAAACCTTCAGAAGTATCTGCTTTCAATCTCATCATGAAACGCCGCTCTATCATCGGCTCATTAATCGGTGGCATTAAAGAAACACAGGAAATGCTCGATTACTGCGCAGAGCATAATATTGTTTCAGATGTGGAAGTGATCGATATTTCTTATATCAATCAAGCGTATGAGCGCATGATGAAGAATGATGTGAAATATCGTTTCGTTATTGATATTGCATCGTTGAAAAATTAATAATTAATGGCAATATAAAAGAGCAGCATTCATAAAATAAATGCTGCTCTTTTATATTTAAAGAAATATTTTTATGTCCTTGGCTGTATTGCTACTGTTGAATCCGCCGCGGCGGATTGTGTCACTCACTTGTACTGTAGGAGTACTATTCAGCAATGTGCGACTTCATGATTTTTTTTCTGGCAAACATTATTTTTCAAAAACTACAGCATCTGCTTTTGCTCCTGCGTCTTCTAAATTTTTGGTAATATCTTTTATCATTTCATCCGGGCCGCACACATAAAAGTGTTTATTGAAATCAGTAATATTTTTTTCAATAAACTTTTTATCAATGCGCTCATTTCTATATCCTGCTTTATTTTCTTTTGTCAAAAGGAAAACCGCATTTTCTCTGAGCATAGTTTTCAATTCATCTTTATAAATAATATCATCTGCTGTTTTGTTTGAAAAGAAAAGTATGTTGCCATCAATTTTATGTTGTTTGTGCAAATCTCTTAATATCGCAATGAAAGGAGTGACGCCAGCTCCGCCTGCTATAAAATATCCTGGTCCTTTATATTCTATCGCTCCCCACACATCATGAATAATAATTTCATCACCGGGATTTAGCTGATGCAATTTATCTGTGATGCCATGATGGTCAGGATATCTCTTGATGGTAAATTCAAGATAAGGCTCGTCATTTAAGGCGGTAAAAGTAAATGGGCGCAATTCTTCTTCCAATCCTTTTTGATTAATGGACACATCGGTAGCTTGCCCCGGATTAAAATGATAACCTTCCGGCTTTTCAAATCTGAAACATTTCACATCATGCGTAACCTGTTTGGTAGAAAGTATTTTGACAATATGTTTCATAAAGCTTTTTAATTACAAAGCTATCCAATAGTTTGCCAGATTTGGATACAATCTGTTTTTAAAACTTTATATCAGCTCTTTTCTTTGCGCTTTTTTATCTTTTTGTGAGATAATCACAGTTTCATAAGTTGCAGTTTTTTCTCTTTTCAAAATTGCATCTAAAGATTTTCTGCCGGCACCTTCAATCAATAAAAATAAACAAGTGAGTAGTTGAGCATAATCAGAACGTATCTCATGAAGCACAGCCCAGATGCCGATTTTGGGAGGCGCAGGTGGAAGTGGTAATGGACTTGTTCCGAGATACAAAGAAATTTTAGTAGAAAGAATGGCAACAATCATTTCAACAATAAACCAAAATGCAGTGAACCTTGTGAACAGACCAAAGAGCAAAAATAAACCACCGATGATTTCTGTTGTTGCTACAAAATTTGCTGTCAGCTCCGGCATAGGAAAGCCAAGTTTGGTAAATCTTCCCACACCCTGATTCACATAAACAAATTTTAAAATGCCCTCCCAGAAAAATACGCCGCCTGCCATTAACCTGAGAATTAAAATGGAAGATTGATTTGTAACCGGCGGATTCGAAAACCATTCAATTGTCTTTTTCATTTTTGTTTTTTTTATGATGAACAAATAATTTTATCACAAAAGAAGAAATGAAAAAAGGCGTAGAAAAACTATTTACATGAACTAAGAAAACTTCTTGATTATCGCAGCAATTTGGTTAATCAAGGTTTTCAGGTGTTTGATGTAAAAGTTATTATTATCGGGTTTCTCCTTTGTATTTTTGGATAATAAATGAAACGAGCAAGAAATAATATTGTATTGCAGGTTTTGTGCTGGGGATTGCTTTATTTTTTCTGGGTGATGGTCTTCCAGAAAAGAGCATTTGCTTTTTCAAGAACTGCTACTGTTGAATTCTGTTATCTCGTTTTTGTTGCTGCGAATTATTATTTCAATATTTATTTCACCATCCCGAAATTTTTATACCAGAAAAAATATATCTCTTTTTTTGTCAGCATGCTTGCGGGTATTTTAATTGCTGCTTTGTTGCGAGTGCCTTTAGCAACTTATCTGAACGGGCATTATTTCTTGGTTGGTAAACCACAGCCTGATTTCGCAGGGCTGTTCATGAATTCTTTTCTGAATATTTTTATCTGGACAGTTTGTATTGTTGCCGCAAAACTGATGATTGACCGCATACGCATCCAGCGACACATGGATGAAATGGCAAAGGAAAAAGAAAAAGCCGAGCTTGATTTTCTGAATGCACAATTCAATCCGCATTTTTTGTTCAATTCCATTAATCTCATTTATGGTCATATTGATAAGCAAAATGCAATTGCAAGAAATATGCTGCTCACTTTTTCTGATATGCTCCGTTATCAGTTGTATGATTGCAGTAATAATTCCATTGGCATTGAAAAAGAAATGAACTATATCAAAAATTATGTGGCTTTGCAAAAGGCAAGAAGAGATGAAAATCTTTCTGTGAATCTTTGCATTGATGAAAATGTGAAAGGTTTTATGATTGCGCCTTTGCTCTTCATCGCATTTATTGAGAACGCATTCAAGTATTTGAGCAACAGTGATGAAAAAGAAAACTGTGTGAAGATTTCATTTCAAAAAGAAAATGAAATGTTGATTTTTAAATCATCTAATAGTAAAGAAGCGAATATTCATCATAGTATTGAGCATAAAGGAATCGGTATCGCCAACGCCAAACGCAGGCTGGCATTGCTTTATCCGCAGAAGCATGAATTGATGATTAATAATAAAGATGATTTCTATGAAGTGATTTTAAAATTGAAAGTGGCATGAAACTGAACTGCATTATAATTGATGACGAACCCGTAGCTAGAAAATTGCTTGAAGAATATATCGGTGACACCGATTTTCTGCAACTGATTGGCAAAGCAGAAAATCCTATAAAAGCAACTGCTCTGCTCAATAATAACAAAGCCGATTTGCTTTTTCTCGATATCAACATGCCGAAAATGAGCGGTATTGAATTTCTGCGCAGCTCTGCTGAACTTCCACTCACAATTATGACAACGGCTTATACTGAATATGCGATTGAAGGTTTTGAATTGAATGTGCTCGATTATCTCGTAAAACCATTTTCTTATGAACGCTTTTTGAAAGCATGCACCAAAGCAAAGGAGTATTATGAATTAAAAAACAGGCAAACAGAAAATAAAGGCAACATACCTGAGCTTGATTATTTCTTTGTGAAATGTGATGGGCGTATTGAAAAAATTTTATACAACGAATTGTTATATGTTGAAGCTATGCTTAATTATGTTGTGCTTCACACTGAAAACAGAAAGCTGATTGTTTATTTAACCATGAAAAGCATTGCAGAACGACTGCCCGAAAATATCTTTCTCAAAATCCATAAATCAACCATTGTCAACATCAATAAAATCAAAAGCATCGAAGGCAATGAAATCGATATCGGCAAATCAAAAGTAACCATTAGCCAAAACCTGCATGATACTGTGATGAAGGAAATCTTGAAGGGGAAGATGATTAAGAGGTGAAATTAATTTTCAAAAAGATTAAGATATTGCTCATACATAAAAATTCTATTTCTGAATTGACCTGTGAATTCTTTTAATATCTTTATTTCAATCATTTTATTTACTAATTGACCTCCTGCCTTCGGTGAAAGGTTACAAATTGACTGAACTTCTTTTATTGATAGGAGTGGTTGTTGAAGTAGATGATTATGAAGCAACAAACCGGATTTTATTCGTCTCCCAAAATGTGTTTGTATTTCAAGTTCATTTTGTGTTTTTAAAGAAAATACTTTGTCCAGAGTCTGTGTAGCCAGTTTCGCTGTTTGAGCAATGCCAACTAAAAAGTATTTTATCCATTGCATCAAGTCATTGTGAGTCCTGACTCTTGTAAGATTATCATAGTAAAGGCTTTTGTCTTTTTCAAAATAGCTAGATAGATATAGGAGTGGCTTTGTTAATACCTTTTTTTCTATTAAAAACAAAGTGATTAATAATCTCCCTATTCTGCCATTTCCGTCAAGGAATGGATGTATTGTTTCAAATTGATAATGTATGATAGCTGCTTTAATCAATAAGGGGATATCCATTGTCTCATTATGAATAAAATTTTCAAAATCACTTAGTAATTCATTTAAATAATCATGAGGCGGCGGAATGAATACTGCATCAGCCAGGCTTTTGCCTCCAATCCAATTTTGGCTTCTTCTATATTTCCCCGGCGTCTTCTTTTCTCCTCTAACTCCTTGCATCAATATTTCATGCGTTCTTAAAATTAATCTTGATGAAATAGGAAGTTTCTCAAGTTCTCTAATAGCATTATTTAAAGCTTCTGTATAATTCTGAATTTCCTGCCAATCATTTCTTCGTTCTGGATTAATATTTTCTTTTTGTAAAAATGCCTCGTCAAAATGAGTTTGAGTGCCTTCAATTTTGCTTGACACAACCGCTTCTTTGGTAATATGAAGATGAATGAACAAGTCAATATTGGGTACTAATTTTGCGAACGAGTTTAGCTGCCCTAATTCAAATGATGCGCTTTCGAGTATTTTGTTGAGTTTTGCGTCATTCCATGTCCAGGAAGTGTTTATTTTTTCAGGTAGAAAGAACTGGTATTCAAGAGTCTTTATTTTGTTTCCCGCTTTAAATTTTTCAATTTGTATCATTAAAGATATTTGGAGCAAAAGTAAAATAATTTTTCTTTTATTTTACTTTTATCTCTGAAAGTAAAATAGCTGATTTCTTGTTTTACTTTAAGCCATTGGAAAGAAGGGACAAATCGTACCTTCTATTAATGGGTTGCCCTAGCGCCTGCGCGCACAACTATAAAAATTAATTATTGATTGTTATGCCTGTTTTGTGGTCATATTCTTTTCGTGTTTCAGTCCAGCGGCTTGCGCTTTTAAAACATTCTATGTAATAGGTTATCCAGCCATTAGACCAGTTAACATCTATTCTGTATTTTAGGTGAGTTTTATTTTGGACATCAATTGATTCTAAAAACCTGGAATCAGTTGCATTTAAATATGATAACAAAATCTCCTTAGAATATTGGTTTGAGTTTTCAAGTCTTGCTATCATTTTATCTCTTTCATTAATGGCAGAATCATTCGAAGTTGAGTAAAAAGATTTATTAAAATTTGCTAAAGCATCTTCATCTTGAATTGATATACGAATATCTTTAAGAGAGTATTTATCTTGATTACCTATTAATATATAAAATTTAACTGGGCTCATTTGAACAAAGCTGAGTAAAGGCTTTATATTTCCTGCTCCTAAATAATTAAGCTGTATCTGTAAAATAGAATCATAGTTGTGTTGTTTTGATGAGGCAGTCGAATCGCTAATTAGTTTATCATGATATGTATTTTTGCTATCAATAAATGATACGACAGTACCGCCAATTCCAAGGATGAGTATGCCTATTGACAGAATCAATAATCTTGAATTTCTTTCTTCTGGTTTGCTATTATAAATATCTTTTATAAAATTTAAAACAAAGCCAAGTGCAACCAGACTTAGACTTATTGTAGTAATTAACATGCCCCAAATTTATCCATATTTTAAAAGATTCTTACTGTTTCTAAACCACTCAATAGCATTCCCTCCACACAAGAGTGCGACGCAACGATGCTTAATAGAATTACGAATGCTGACTACCCAAAACAAAAAAGCCACACATTCCGCGTGGCTTCAATTTTATTAATCCAATAAATTTTTACGCTGCATCCTTCCCGTGGCAGTTTTTATATTTCTTTCCGCTGCCGCAGGGGCATGGGTCGTTGCGACCGATTTTGGGTCCGACTTTGATTGGTTCTTGTTTTGTAGGAGCGCCTGATGGGTCGTAGTAATCAGGTCCTTCATTCACCATTTCACGACCATGACTATCCGTACTTGTGACCATCTCATCTTTGCGCACTTTCATCTTGCTCATGTCCGTTTTCTGTTCCCTTCCTTCGCGGATGGGAGCATTTTCCTGCTCAACAGGAATCGCGCAATGGCAAAGGAAGCTCACGATGTCTTTGTTCACTTCGCTGTCCATTTGCCTGAACAAATCGAAGGCCTCCATTTTATAAATCACGAGCGGGTCTTTCTGTTCGAGATAAGCCGTTTGTACGCTTTGTTTCAAATCATCCATCGCACGCAGATGTTCTTTCCAGGCATCATCAATAATCGCCAGCGTGATTTGCCTTTCGATGGCATTCACCAATTCTCTTCCATCGCTGTTGAGTGTTTTTTGCAGGTTCGCAAGCACGTTGGTTGTTTTCTTTCCGTCAGAAAAAGGAACGACCACATTTTCAATATGCCTTCCTTGCGTGAGCAGAATATTTTTGAACACAGGCAGAGAATTTTTTCTCAATTCTTCCTGTTTGTGCTCATAGTTCTGCGTTGCTTCTGTATATAATTTTTCGCTCAGTGTGTTTTCGTTGCCGCTTAAAAATTCATCTTTATCAATCGAAGTGTCGATACCAAAATTCACAATCGTTGAAAGCCTGAAGCCTTCATAATCATCCATTCCTTTGAATGAATTCACCAGACCTTCTGCGACAATATAAAATGCATTATCCAAATCAAGCGCGAGCCTTTCTCCAAACAATGCGTGATTGCGTTTTTTATAAACAACATTACGCTGCTTGTTCATCACGTCATCATATTCGAGCAAACGCTTTCTGATACCAAAGTTATTTTCTTCCACTTTTTTCTGAGCACGTTCAATGCTTTTTGTCACCATTCCATGCTGAATCACTTCGCCTTCTTTATAACCCATCTTGTCCATCAGTGAAGCAATTCTTTCACTGCCGAACATGCGCATCAAATCATCTTCAAGAGAAACATAAAACTGAGTTGTCCCCGGGTCACCCTGACGTGCAGAACGTCCGCGCAATTGTCTGTCAACTCTTCGCGATTCGTGACGTTCGGTACCGATGATAGCAAGACCACCGGCTTCTTTCACACCAGGCCCGAGCTTGATATCCGTACCGCGACCAGCCATGTTTGTTGCAATTGTAACTGCGCCATTTAATCCCGCTTCAGCAACCACCTGCGCTTCACGTGCATGCTGTTTTGCATTCAACACATTGTGCGGAATTTTTTTCACCTGCAGCATCTTGCTCAGCAATTCACTCACTTCAACAGAAGTTGTACCAACAAGCGATGGTCTTCCTTCCGCTCTCAGTTTTTCAATCTCATCAATGACCGATTTATATTTTTCACGTTTGGTTTTGTATACCAAATCCTGGCTGTCTTTTCTGATAGCGGGAACATTTGTAGGAATTGTAACAACGTCCAATTTATAAATATCCCACAATTCTGCTGCTTCTGTTTCCGCAGTTCCCGTCATGCCCGCGAGCTTGTGATACATGCGGAAATAATTCTGCAATGTAACCGTAGCATAAGTTTGCGTGGCAGCTTCAATCTTCACATTTTCTTTTGCTTCAATTGCCTGATGCAAACCATCGCTGTATCGGCGACCATCCAGGATACGACCCGTTTGTTCATCCACAATTTTCACCTGACCATCGAGCACCACATATTCGATGTCTTTATCAAATAGAGTATAGGCTTTTAATAATTGCTGCACGGTATGAATGCGGTCTGCTTTCACAGCATATTCATTCAGCAGAACTTCTTTACGCTGTAATTTTTCTTCCGGAGTTGCATCGCTTTTTTCAATGTCGGCGAGTTTCACGCCGATATCAGGTATCACAAAAAAATCCGGGTCTTCACCTTCGCGGGTAATCATTTGGATACCCTTGTCCGTTAAATCAACCTGATTATTTTTTTCATCGATGTGAAAAAATAATTCAGCATCAACAGTCGGCATTTGTTTTTGCTGGTCGGCGAGATAATAATTTTCTGATTTCTGCAGTTTCACACGAATGCCGGGCTCACTTAAATATTTAATCAGCGGACCTGCTTTTGGCAAACCCCTGAAAGCACGCATCAACGCTAATCCGCCATCTTTCGGGTCATCATTTCCCTCCGCAATTTTTTTCTTGGCTTCATTCAAAAACTGGTTGGTCGCTTTTTTCTGAACATCCACCAATCTCTCCACACGCGATTTTAAAATATGATATTGCTGGTCGTCGCCTTTCGGAACAGGACCGGAAATAATCAGCGGCGTTCTCGCATCATCAATCAACACGCTGTCCACTTCATCCACCATGGCATAATGATGTTTGCGCTGAACCATTTCATCAGGAGAATGAACCATGTTATCGCGGAGATAATCAAAACCAAATTCATTGTTCGTTCCGTAAGTAATGTCGGCATAATAAGCTTTGCGACGAGCTTCACTGTTCGGTTCATGTTTATCGATACAATCAACCGTTAAACCAAGCCATTCGAAAATTGGTCCGTTCCATTCACTGTCACGGCGAGCGAGATAATCATTCACCGTAACAATGTGAACACCCTCACCTGCAAGTGCATTCAAATAAGCAGGTAAGGTTGACACCAGCGTTTTACCTTCACCGGTTGCCATCTCAGCAATTTTTCCTTCGTGCAAAACTGCGCCACCAATCAACTGCACATCATAATGAACCATGTTCCAGGTAACCGGCGTTCCGCCTGCTGTCCATACATTTTTATAAATCACTTTATCGCCTTCAATGCGGACATGTTCTTTTTTTATGCTTAAATCTTTATCAAGCTCGTTTGCTGTTGCAACGATTTCTGTGTTCTCTTTAAAACGCCTCGCCGTTTCTTTCACCACCGCAAATGCTTCGGGCAACAATTGTTTCAGCGCCACTTCAATTTCTTTATCGCGGTCTTTTTTCAGCGCATCAATTTCATTATAAATAGCATCCTTTCCGGTGATGTCGCTGAAAGGAAGTTCTTCTGCTTTTTTATTCAGTTCTGAAATCTCGGTATCAATCGTATTCAGATGGTCTTTGATGCGCTGTTTGAATTCCTGTGTTTTATTTCTTAGCTGGTCATTTGTTAATGATTGATAAGAATTAAAATGGTTATTGATTTCGCCAACCAGCGGCTGGATAATCTTAATATCTTTCTGCGATTTATTGCCACCAAACAGCTTCGAAAAAATGCTCATAATGTCTTTTATTAATAATAGAATCTTTCCGTGTCAAAAAAAGTGCTACAAAGCCTTGTAAGCCAAATTGACAGGGCTGCAAAGTTAAGAAAAGGAAGCGAGATAGTATTCAGTCGGCAGTTGGCGGTCGGCAGACCTGAAAGTGCATCATTCATCACAAATTTTATCAGCAAATTCGAAACTGAGAACTGCCGACTGAGGACTATTTTAATACCAGTTTTAGTAACTCCGATTGAACATCCTTGCGACGCTCCTTTCATCTTTTGTGCTGCTATTGAGCTTCAGCATCCTCCGCGAAATGCACGATTAACAAAAGCTTTTTAATAATGTAAGGACTTACCAATCATCAACCGTCATTTCGAACGAGCCCGTAGGGGTTCGTATTATCAGCAATTAACGGCGCAGTGAGAAATCTGCCACAAATTATTAATAACTGGCATGAGATTTCTCGCCACGCCGCAACATGATGCGAAATTAAAATCGCTTATGGCTCGCTCGAAATGACGATGACTAAAAAAGGCACCATACAATTTCACATGTATGATGCCTTTAAATTTTTTAAGACAAGCAAAATAAAAATTACGAAAACGCTTTCTCAGTCTCTGCATTATTATAATAAGCCCTTCCTGCAACAAGCTCTCCGTTTTTAAATGTCCATATCATTGCCCAATCAGTGTGAGCGTGTTTGCCGGTTTTTTTCGGGGTGAACTCATGTCTGCCGATAGCAACCACTTTGTTTTTTTCAGAAATGAATTCATCAGCCTCAAATAAAGTGGTATCTGTGTTTCCGCCGAGCTGTTGAAAAAAATTAAGAAACCCGGCTTTGCCGGAATGTTTGCCGCCATAAGGCACAATAGCCGGGTCGCATGGGTCTTGCCATATAAATTTCTCTGAAACATGTTCTAAAATAAAGGGAATGTCTCCTTTTACAAATGCATCATAAATTGCTTTTACTGTGTCAAGTGAATTCATTGTTGCTGTTTCCATGATTTTAATTTTATTAATGATTAAGAGATGAAAAAATTATGAGTGTAAACTATCGCTGAAAGACTTCCACGCCTGTTGCAAAAGATTGTTTACTTTCTGCCAATCATCTTCGCTGATATTATTTCCTTTATCATCGCGCAGCAACATGGCTTCCACTCTCAAATGTGCATACGCTGAAAATTTTTCTGCAGGAACATGATACACTTCTTCCGAGCCGAGCGATAAATATTTTTCCCATTCATCAGGCGGGTGAACATCGCGATATCTTCGAACGACCCACCATTCCAGTTCAAGCTTAGCAGCTTTCGTTACATCAAAATTTTCTTTGCTGATATTATTTATCTGCTGATAATATTTTATCAAATCAGGCAATGCTTTATTATAATCCGTCGTGTCTTTTCCATCTTTAAAAACAAATGCGGCTTTTGCTGCATGATAAGCCATCGCACATGAGCGCCAGAAAGGAACGCCGAATTGTTTTCTCTCCAATTCCGCAGCTTCAAAAAATAGTTTCAGTTTTTTCTTTTCATAATAAGAGCGCCACATCGCGCCATCCAATCTTGCCACTTCAGCAGGATTGAAATTTTTGATATCAGTTTTGTATGGATAGTTCAAATCAATGGTTATCCATCCAACCACTAGCAATAGAAAAATCAATATGATTTTCTTTGGCTTCATCATTTTTAAACGCGATGCTATTAAGAATCAAAAGCATTTATTCTTACATGTCAGCGAGGGCGCCAACAGCGGCGTAATCAATCAGGCTTTCAGTTTCTGATTATATTTATACGATGCTGATTGAGCTTTTGGATTTGAGGACAGAAAATTTTTACGACAACAATAAAAAGAAGTAATATTCTCGTGTCAGTTGTGATGCTAGCACTGTGCATATAAAAATTTTCAGCAGCCTGATCAATTCGATTCAGGCTGCTGAAAATTTTGCAAAGATGTATTTACAAAAAATGATTATTGTTTAAGGATTGGTATCTGCTGTTTTGCTCCTGTTCCGTGAACAATAACTACATACCAACCGACCGGCCATGGCGAAGAATTGATGGTTGTTTTTTCGCTCGTGAATTTATTGGAATAAACACGCATGCCGACTTCATTAAATACTTCAATCAGATTTTGATTGTTCTGATTAAATGGTGCAGTTACTGTGAACTGATCTCTAATAGGGTTTGGAGCAATGATTGTTTGAGTGACTGCCGTTGCTGTTGTTGTTTCTTTTTTATTGTTTATAGAAATAACAGTACTGTATGTTGCTGCTGCGCCGGCAGTATAGATTTTCAAACGATAATAATTGATAATGTTGGCAGGGAGTTCATCAACGAACTGATATGAAGTTGATGAGTCTGCATTCTTCTTTATAATCCCTAAACCTGAGAAGGAATTTCCATCAGTGCTTTTTTCCACTGAGAAAGAATCCAATTTATCATTTGGCCCATATTGCCATAGAAGCTTGTTGTAAGTGTCTGCGGCACTTCCAGACCATTGAGTAAGCCCGGTATTAATAGCAAGAATCACATTTTCCACGATATAAGCTCCTATATCAATTGAATCACTTTGTGTTCGTGCCTGTCCATCGTGATCGGTAGTGGGTGCATTTGTTTTAACACCTGCATTGGCTGCAATGCTGCCTGGTTGCAAATGAAAATCTGCCACTAATCCGTTGGTAGATGCGTTCACAAATTTTGGATCACCGACTAACGTGTTCGTGCCATAGGGCGTTGCTGTCGCAGCATTTGCTCCCCATACATTGTGATCTGCCGTAATGTTAGTTGAAATGTATTGGCCCATCGGCTGCAGGGCATCATGCGGCACTGAAATATTATTGATGAATGAAACGTTGCCAGCATAGATAGCTGAAAGCTCAGCGCCAGGTAGTTCAGGGCTTTGGCAATTATAATAAGAAGTGTTGTTGATGACCGTTACATTATCTGAAGAAAAAACATGAATGCCGCGGCCGCCATTACCAAACACAACATTGTTGGCTATATATGTAGAACTTTGATAAGCGCCAAGAGTTGAGCCGTTCTGAGTATTCCTCGCATCATCGATAATAATGCCATTGCCATCGGTGATGGTATCCGCAACAAAAAACGGGATATAATTTCTGTTGTTATAACACGTATTATTGGTCACGAAATTCTTTGTGGTGACAACTCCATCAGAATTCCAGAGCTGATAAAGTGAGATAGCGCTTCCGTCATAAGGACTATACCAGGCACATTCTGAAACTGTGTTGTGATCAACGGTCATATAATCCGCCTGGCTGCTGCCAATGCCGGCGCCGCCACATTTTTTTACAATGCAATTCCTGATAATAATATGATGCGAGTGAATGGAATGGTCATTAAAATCTACTTGAGCTGTAATGCCGCTTCCGGAAGTGAGCGGATTATCAGGATTGAGTTCCTGTGCCTGCGCATAAGCAAGTGTGACATTGTCATTATTGCCGATAACGGTGAAACCATCAACGATTATGTAAGCAGACCCTGATATAGAGATGCCGCACCAATTGCCAGACATTTGAATGACCGGGGTGTGGCCAGGATAATTTTTGAAAACAATCCATTGGGATGAAGTTCCCTGTTTATTTATATTCATTACCAGCGAAGCCCACATGGAATTGGTATATGTGCCATTCATGACCAAAACCGTATCTCCCGGCTGAGTGGCGTCTGCTCCTTTTTGAAGTGTTTGAAAAGCTGTAGATTCAGAAAGCCCTGTAGAATTATCATTTCCTGATGGGCTGACATAGTAGGTGGTTGAAAACGCAGGAATTGCTATCAACACAAAGGATAATAGTAATAAAGGGTTATGGATTTTCATAGTGTTTGCCAATTGCGGAAAGCAATAGTCCTTATTTCATACGGACGGGTTAAGAATATTGATACCTTTTTAATGTCTTTTTCGGGTGAGATACTATAACCAAAGATTATGCCATTGCCTAAAGGAATGTGAAATTTTTTAGAATATTAATTCACATGATCATTAGCGGGTTAGCGAAGTGGTTTACTGATTCTCCTTCCTGAAGATTTTGCCTTCTTTGATTACCATAAAAACAGTATTGATATTATCGATTTTTTCAAGCGGATTTTTGTCAAGAACAACGAGGTCGGCTATTTTATTTGGCTCGATGGTTCCATGTGTGTTTTCAATACCAATGGCTTCGGCACCGGTTTTTGTAGCGGCAATCAATGCGTCAATGTTCGAGAAGCCAGCTTCATTCACCAGTATTTCCATTTCATATTGCACAAATTCTTCCTGGTCATCATCAGTGCCTGCACATATTTTTACGCCTGCTTTGTAAGCATCTATTATTAATCTTTTACCGATTTGATAAGAATAATACCATCTCGAATTTTCATCTTTCGCGGCTCTTTTATAAGTGAGCAAAGTGGCGTCAAGTATGGTGTTATTTGCTTTCATTAATTTATAAAGCCCGCTGTGAATATGCGCCGAATCGTTCCAGAATTTATCATCATGTTTTGACCTCCATGAAGCCGGGATGCTGTCGAAATTCTCATAAATCAGATGCGGCACATGCGATATGGAACTGATGCCTGCTTTCACAAGGTCGGTTGGTCTTGCGCCTTGTAGCCATCCATGCCCCCACACTTTTATTCCTTGCCTTTTTGCTTCTTCAATAATTTTTGTGGCAAGCGGCGCGGATAAATTTGCATACAACTTGATTCCTGTTGCGCCTGTCCCCTTTGCTTTTGCGACTGCGAGCACAAGGTTTGTTGTGTCTGATATCGCCTGCATATAAGGTGCTTTTCCGGCAATAATTCCTTTAGTAGAAGAAACCACTCTTGGATCTTCGAAAAATTGAGGACCTGCCATCAGCGCAGAATAATAAATATTCGGGGAAATAATATCTCCTGTCATCGCATCGCGGGAAAGGCTGGCAAGTGTCCTCGCATCGCCAGCCATATCACGAACGGATGTGATGCCCGTGTACAACATCCTGCTCAATACGTTTAATGTAGATGCGCGGTTATCAATATCTGTCGGGTCAGTTGCCATGTGAACATGTGTGTCGATTAAACCGGGGATTAAAAATTTTCCTTTGAGGTTAATGATGCTGATAGAATCCGGCAGCGGCTTGCTGCCGTCTGTAAAAATTTGTTCAATGATATTTCCTTTGATAATAATTGTTTGATGCTCCCATGATTTTTGATGATTGGCATCGATGATGGTTGCGCCTGTAAGCGCAATATTATTCAGTGCAACCTGTGAATAACAGTTTGCTAACGTTATGCATGTAATGCAACAGATTATTAATTTTTTCATGATGCTTAAAATTTCGGTTATGCATGTATGTTAAAACTATTTAGCTGCAACAGTTTTTTTTAGTTTTATTACATAATCCTTCCATTCTCCCGAATTATTCTTATTGAACAATTCCTGTTCATCTGCGCCTGCGATGCGGCCCAAAATAATAAAAGACATCAATGCATGATTTCGGTCTGCCCAATTTGCCATTTCAATAATAGAAGGCAGGGCTTGCTGTTTTATTTTTTGCAAAAGCGCCGCATCTCTTTTTTGTGTAAGCTGCATTAACAGCATGGCACCTTTGTTCCTGTCTGTCCACACTATGGAATTAAGCAACCTAATGAAAGGTTCTGCAGGAACAGTGATTTTTAATTCAGGATGCGCATTCAGGTAGCCGGCTAAAACACCAAGTGCACGAATAGAATTGTTCCTTACTTCTTCGTCTGCATCATGGGTGGCGTGTATCAGGTTGTCCAGTACTTTTTTTCTGTCGGAAGAATAAGCAATGATTTCTGCAGCCGCTGCTCTTTGTTCTGCGAATTTGGAATTTTTTAAAACATCTGATAATAAAGCGAAATTATTTTTTGCGAATAAAATAAATTTTAACTGCTCATTTTTTGCAGGCTCGAAATTTACCAATGAGTAACCTTGTGAATCATCTTCGCTGCTTTGCCCGCTTTCAACAGCTTTTTCATTCTGGATAATTAAGTTTTGATATGTTTTTGTCATTGTATCGGGAAGCTTGATATTTTGCACCGGAGCATTACGGTATTTCAGAATCACTGAATCCGATTCACCAATGCCAATATAGAGCATGATATTGTTGTTGGTGTCACAACAAATGGCATTTGCTGTGGCATGTTTGACACCGGGGATTTTTTCAAGCTGAGCAGCAATTTCTTCCGGTTTGAAATTATCGTGATTGATGCTGTCGCCGATTTTAAACTTCAGATGTTGAAGAACAGTATTGGTATCTGTTTTTCTATTCCCATAAATATCAAGCGTACCGATTTTGAATGACTGCGAAAATGCAGTGCAGAAGAACATAAGGACGATTGCAAATAATAAAAATGATTTTGTTTTTTGCATGAATGAAGTTAAGAAATCAATTTTAGGTTTTATTAGCGAGTTGCCCATGGAAAACCTACTGAAAGACTAATTATTATGTAATCGAATTGCGATTGGAGATATCACGTCAACTTTCATTACATCATTGAGCTTAAAATTTTTCTTTATCCAGTCTCGAAGCTCTTTGCCACCCATTATTCTTGGTGTGCCATTTTTATTTGCCGTTCGATTTATGTAGCCTTGAATTGTCACGTCACTTTTTTTGCCAAGTTGTATTTCTATCATTGCATTATCTCCGCCAAACAATTGCGAATGTTCTCTGTTGATGTTAAAAAAACCTTGATTATAATATGCTTGTCCAAGTAAGATTTCAAGTGTAGTCAAGATAGGTACTATCGCAACAGTTTGCATTGGCTTATTCGAAAGCTCAGGCTTTTCGCTATTTATGTCAGCAGGAATTATTTTTTTACCTGATAAATTCCATTCAGGATTTATATCGTGAATTAATGTGTCTTCAAGTCCAGCTGCAAGATTAATCCTAAAACTTCCATAGTTTAAAAGCCCATTATCGGTTAAAACAAAAATATCAATAGGTGCTTCTGTATCAAGCAAGCTTTTAATTTTATCATTAACTCTTATGTTGGTTGATTGTGAAGGGCCAGGGTTTTGATAGCCATACATTCTTTGTGAAAGCTGCATAGTCGTTTTACCAATATATTTTATTTGACCATTAGAGATAAAGCTGTATAAAATATTTTTTGTTGTATGATGAGAATTTAAATTAAATTTTATTGTAGCACCAACAAGACTCCAGTGCCCTACTGAAACAAAACCAATATTAATAAGACGGTTCATTTAATGTGTGGATGTTTTAAAGCATAGTCATCATCAAATGTATGAATCACATTTAGAGCTTTTAAAAATGAAATGGATGTACTTTTCTTTATAAGGCACTTGCCATTTCTAAGCCACCGCTCAATAGTAGCACAATCGATGAACGGATTGCGATCCGCCGCGGCGGACAAGCTGCAACGATGCTCCATATGTGTTACTAGCGCTGGTATCAAAATAATTATTAATTACTAATTAATAATTGTGAGAAGATGGTTTCAGAATTAGAAAATTATTTTTGTGTTGTCAAAAATATTAGTATTTTTATTCTAAATTTATTAGTTATGTCAATTGCATGCAAGAACCTCAAATACCTGCGCAAGCTGCGCGGATGGACGCAGGAAGAATTTGCTGCGAAACTGAAAATCAAGCGCTCGCTGCTCGGCGCTTATGAAGAGGAGCGGGCTGACCCGCGTATAGATGTGCTCGAAGTGGTCGGGAATATTTTTAAGCTTTCACTCGATGAACTGCTGCGCAAAGATTTGGGAGAAGCAAAAAACCCTGGTGGTTATCTTGCAAAGCGCCGTGCGATGAAGCTGGCAGCGGCTTCCAATGATGTACAATTAGTGCCTGTAAAAGCAGCGGCTGGTTATCTTGCCGGTTATGGCGACCCTGAATTTCTGGATGAGCTGAACACTTTCACTTTGCCGATGCTTGCTCCGGGAAATTATCGTGCGTTTGAAATTGTGGGCGATTCCATGATGCCGACTGCAAGTGGCTCTGTGATTGTCGGTGAAAAAGTGAACAGTACAGAAGATGTGAAAAGCAACGATACATATGTTGTTGTTTCCCGAAGCGAAGGAATTGTTTATAAAAGAGTGATGAAGAATAATAAGCTGAAAAATAAGCTGACTTTGGTAAGCGATAATACGGCTTATCAGCCTTATAATGTGAACACCGAAGATGTGATTGAATTGTGGAAAGCGCAGATGATTATCAGCAAAGCAAACACACAACAACGTTGGGATGTGAATCAGCTTGCAAACCTTGTTAGCAATCTGCAGGAGCAGGTAAGCGTGATTAAGAAAAAAATGAATTAATGGATAATTCATTAATTGATAATTAAGGATGCTTCGACTAGCTCCGGGCTTCAGCCCGGAGATGGAGATTGAGAATTTTAAAGGAATGGTTTAACATCATAAGGAAAAGGATGAATTAAAGATATTATTACCACAGAGACACGGAGACGCAGAGTAGCATGGAATTATTAATGATGAAAAAAGAATAATAGAAAGGAAGTAAAACGCAATATTTAAACTTATCCTGTGTATCTCAGTGTCTCTGTGGTTCAAAAAATTAGCAGCTCGACAATAAAATATTCTCAAGATAAAATTATTCTCTTCGTGCACATCGTGTTTCCGCGGTTCAAAAATGAAAGAATCAACTTCCATATTAACTAAAAATTTTTCCGAAAAAGAAATTGCATTACGTGAATTGCAAATCATTCCCGGAGTTGGCAAATCTATTGCAAACGATTTGTATAATATCGGCATCAGAAAAGTGAGCGACCTGAGAAGAAAAAACCCGGAGAAATTATATCAATTATCTAATGAGCGGGTCGGCACAACGCAAGACCGTTGCCTGCTCTATGTTTTCCGATGTGCAATATATTTTGCTGAAACCCCAAAACCTGAAAAAGAAAAATTGAATTGGTGGTGGTGGAAGGATAAAATCTGATTGCTGATAACCATTAAACTGACAAATGAGGGTTTTACTTGACACCAATATTATCATCCATCGCGAGGCGAGCAAAATCATTAATAAAGATATTGGTATCCTATTTAATTGGCTTGACAAACTTCATTATTCAAAGTGCGTGCATCCTTTGACTGCCACTGAACTTAATAGGCATGCAGATGTGAACACGGTTAAAACAATGAATATTAAGCTAACCAATTATCAAATCTTAAAAACGGAAGCGCCAATTCATACAGAAGTATCTAAGGTTAGCCTTTTAATTGATGTGACCGAGAATGATAAAGATGATACTAAACTACTCAATGAGGTTTATTGTGATAGAGTAGATATTCTAATTTCTGAAGATAAAAAAATTCATTCAAAAGCAGCAATGCTTGGAATTGCTGATAAGGTATTTAGGATTGATACCTTCCTTGAAAAGGTAACTTCTGAAAACCCGGATTTAATAAATTATAAAGTACTTGCGGTAAAAAAAGAGCATTTTGGTAAAGTAAATCTAAACGACCAGTTCTTCGATACTTTCAAAGAAGATTATATAGGATTTGAAAAATGGTTCAATAAAAAATCTGATGAGATTGCGTATGTTTGTTTTGATAATAATATTTTATCAGCTTTTTTATTTGTAAAGGTGGAAAGCGAAGACGAAAATTACTCTGATATTACGCCAATTTTTCAAAAAAGGAAGCGATTAAAAATAGGGACATTTAAGGTCACAAGTAATGGGATTAAACTCGGCGAGCGTTTCTTGAAAATTATTTTTGATAATGCCAGACAATATAAAGTAGATGAAATCTATGTTACAATATTTGATAAGAGACCCGAACAGTTGAGATTAATTTCATTACTTGAAGATTACGGGTTTAAAAATTATGGAATAAAAAAATCAATTTCAGATGAAGAGAAAGTATATGTTAGAAATTTTAATAAAAATGCCAATCGTGAGTTCCCAAAACTTACGTTTCCTTATATAAGCAGAGAAAGCAAAGTTTTCATAGTTCCTATTTACCCCGAATATCATACAGAGCTCTTTCCTGACAGCATTTTGAGAACTGAAGATAAAAACAGTTATTTGGATAGTGAACCACATCGCAACTCAATTAGCAAATCATATATTTCTCATTCACGCGAACGCAATCTAAGTTCAGGTGATGTCATAATTTTTTATCGGACTGGCGGGATTTATCAAGGAGTTGCAACTACAATTGGTATAGTTGAAAACGTCATTTTGAATATTCAAAATGAAGAAGAGCTAATTAAGTTGTGTAGAAAAAGGACAGTTTTGAAAGAAGATGAATTAAAGAAATTTTGGAATAGATATAGAACCAATAAACCTTTTATTGTTAACTTTCTCTATGCTTATTCGTTTCGTAAAAGACCTAATTTAAAGCAACTGATGCAACTTGGAGTTATTCCCGATATCCAAGACATGCCACGAGGCTTTAGAGAAATTAGTTGGGAAATATTTACTAAACTTGTGAAGTTTTCAGGATTATGAAAGTATTATTATCAATTAAGCCAAAGTTTGCTGATAAAATATTTGAGGGTACTAAAAAATACGAATTTAGGAGAGCTATTTTTAAAAACCCTAACATCACGATAGTTGTTGTTTATGCATCATCTCCTGTAAGAAAAGTGATTGGTGAATTTGAAATCGATAAAATTATTAAAAGTGATATCGAATCTCTATGGATAAAAACAAAAGGATTTTCAGGAATATCGAAAGACTATTTTTTAGAATATTTTAATGAAAAAGAACATGGCTTTGCTATAAAAATTAAAAACCCGAAAAAGTACAAAACCCCACTTTGTATTCAAAAAGACTTTAACGTGTTCCCGCCTCAATCTTTTTTATATCTTGCTTCTTGATATAAATATCTTTGCAGTCACCCCTGTTTCTCTTTTATAGCCTCATTCACTCTTAAATATAAATTCTAAGTCTTATCTTTTTTCAGTCCGATTAATCTCACCATTTTGTGAAAGCTATCATGCTTCGCATACAGAATAATCTCCCCGATATTTTTTTCAATCAATGTTTGAATCGCCATTCTCGAAGCCAAAATCGATGGCATATTTGTAAACGCGGTCGAATAATTTTCTTCAGCAACAAAAACGGTTTGAGACGTAACAGTATCAACCACGCTGATGCTCAACTTCGGAAGATTATCTTTTGTCTGATTATTTATTTCAGGTTTGATAATGTATTCGGATTCGAGCACTGACTTTGCTACAAATTGTGATGATTTCAGCAATTTCTCTTTGATTAATTTTTCCCATCCCGTTTCTGTTTCTACATAAAAAAATTTTTGTGCATTGACTGCAAAAGCAATCATCGTGAGAAATATAAAAAGTAAAAACTTTTTCATCTTATTTATTTTAATAAAGATAGCAATCATTTTGAAAATATTTAGCGCAGAAAATTACGTCTCAAGGCATCTGACGGTTTGAGCCTGAAGATTAAATTTCAGAATGATGATTAACCGTCTGATGCCTTGACTGCAGGCCGAAATCAAAAATCATCCACCATATCTTTCGCCAGCCTGAAAGTATTGCAGTGCGCATCTACAATAATTTTAATGTCTTCAGAATATCCGCCGCCCATTGCTGCAACACAAGGAATGTTTTTTCCTTTTAATAAGGAAAAAACAAACGCATCTCTTTGCTTACATCCTTCCAGAGACACTTTAAGTTTTCCAAATTTGTCTGTACTTAAAATATCGACTCCCGAAAGATAAAATGCAAATGAAGGTTTTACTTTTTCTATCAATAATGGTAATGTTTCTGATAGAATTTTTAAATAAGTCTCATCATCTGTTCCATCTTCGAGATGAATATCCAAACCTGATTTTTCTTTATGAAAAGGATAATTATGTTTTCCATGCATGCTGAAAGTGAAAACCTTTTTTTCATTTTCAAATAATTTTGCCGTTCCATTTCCCTGATGAACATCCAGGTCGATTATCAAAATTTGTTCTGTCAGTTTTTGATGCAACAAATAATTAGATGCAACTGCGAAATCATTCAATAAACAAAATCCTTCACCGCGGTCAGCAAATGCATGATGCGTTCCACCGGCAACATTCATCGCAATCCCGTTTTCAAAAGCATAATGGCAACAATCAATTGTTCCTTGTGTGATGAGTAATTCACGCATTGTGAGTTCCGGCGATTGCGGAAATCCAATATGTCTTTGCTCTTTCGCTGAGAGCGTTTGGTTTTTTAATTTATCGAGATATGTTTGTGTGTGGGTTAATAACACAATCTCATCACTGCAAGGTTTTGGGCTGAACAAATTTTCATGCGTTATCGTTCCTTCATACAACAATTGTTCGGGAATCAATTCATATTTCAGCATGGGGAAACGATGACCTAACGGCAATGAATGTGCGTAAATAGGGTTGAAGGCAATATGCAATTTTCTGGAAGTGCTCATTGCAATTGCACCAATTTTTTGCCGACAATCGCAAAAACATTTTCATGCTTTTTAGGTTCAATCACTGCAACGCCTGTAAAATGGCTGAATGCGGGAAGCACTGCATATTCTTTTCCAAAATAAAAACAGGGAAAACATAACGATTGTTTTCCTGCGCCGCTCATACGGATGCCGGGATGAATGTGACCGGAGAAGAAGTAGTTTGTGGTCCCGATTTTCATCGGGATTTCGCTTCGCTCAATTTGTGGTTTGTCGTTGGTTGGTTCCTGAAAAGGTCGCAATCCAATGTCAGAAGTTTGTTGCCCAACGAATGCGATGTCGTGTACAAAAGTAAACTCGCTCACGCTCATATGCTCATGTTTCAATTGAATATCGCATGATGCATACCATTCATGATGCAAAATATCATGATTGCCTTTGATGAGGTGAATCGAAATACCTGAAAAATTTTCTCTCCATTTTTTGAAAAGCTCTATTTCTTTGTTAACTACGCTATGAAAAAAATCGCCAACGATAATTAATTGCGATGGCTGAAAATATTGTATCTGCGCAACAAGCCTTTGCAAATCTTCTTTATAAACAGATTGCGGAACAGCAATTCCTGATTTTCTGAAATGACCTGTCTTTCCAAAATGCAAATCGGAAATGATGAGCGCTTTTTCATTCTCCCAAAAAATCAAACGTTCCGGAGATAGCCACAGTTGCTGCTTTTGAATGGTAAACGGAATCGGCAATTGCATGTCAGTCTTTCTTTTCAGGTCCGTCGGGCAAATTATTTTTCGCTTTGATGTCGCGTGCAAGCGCATCCGCCCATGCAATAACAGCTTGCTTTTGTTGTTGGTTCAGTATCGCATCTTTATGAATCCACAAATAACTATCCAGCGGCATCCATCCGTCATTTTGCGATTGAATAATGCTTTCCAGTTTGTGATATTGCTTTTTTGGCGCATAGCCCGCAAACTCATCAAAATTCAAATCATGCTTTCCTTCATTCACATGGTTCGCAAGCCACCACGCAACCGGCTGCACATTATTATACCACGGATAAACCGTGTTGTTGCTATGGCAATCATAACATGATTTTTTTAAAATGCCCTGCACATTTTCAGGAACCAAATAGTGCAGCGCAATATCATTCGGCGAAGCCGCGGTAGAAATATTTTTCTGAGGATGAAAAAATTGAATGCCAACCAAAACAATCAACAAAAAAATTAAAATCTTTTTTATCACAACAACATTTTTTGGACTGTAAAAATAGCAAGAAGTGATTGTATAAAATGCTTTTTTATGATACCAGCATCAGTTCTTTTTTCAACATCGTGCAGCCTGCCCCGCATTCATTGCGGGGTCGCAATCCGTTCATCGATAGTGCTACTATTGAGCTTTAGTTTCACAACAGGAAAGTTGCCTTTAAGACCTGTCAGGTTTTCAAAACCTGACAGGTCTTGGAATTCTATCTCCCCAATTGCATCTGCATTTTCTTCACCCTGTCTTCCAACTGTTCAGATGAAAAGTTTTCACGCATGCTGTCAACTTTCAATGGAAAACAAAATGGAGTTAATCGTTGCGGGAAAGTAATAATGATTTTTCCCTGCTGAACTCTTTCAAGCATGTTCCTTAATCTGGCTTCTTCCATCTGTTGTTCCATCACTTCATTATATGCTTGCCGCAATAACAAATTATTTTTATCATATTCTGTCAGCACATTAAACAATAACGAAGACGAAGATTGAATATGTCTTGTCTTAATGTACTCGCCGGGATAGCCTTGAAAAACCAAACCGCCAATCACTGCAATATCACGGAATTTTCTTCTCGCCATTTCAGCACTGTTCACGCTTCGCTGAATATCTGATGTCAGATTTTCAGGAGAAAATAATTCATGCACATTTGAATCATCAACGGGAATCGGCTGGTCGCTCAATAATTCAAATCCATAATCATTCATCGCAAATGAAAATGTGATGGGCATCGTTCTGCTGATGCGATAAGCTAATAATGCAGCCATTGCTTCATGCACCAATCTTCCTTCAAACGGATATGCGAATAAATGATAGCCGTCATCGGTTTCAATATGCTCAATCAACAATTCATTTTCTTTCGGGACATGAGAAATATTTTCCTGCAATTCAAAAAGAGGTTTCAAAACTTCCAGCTCTATTTCTTTTTTATTTTTTGTAAAAGCTTCATTTAATTTCCTTCGCAACATAATCCCAAGATTTGCAGATAGTGGCATTCTTCCGCCTTGCCAACTTGGAACAATTGATTTTTTTGCATTTGATTTTTTGACCAATGCCGTCATATCTTTTATCATCACATATTCCAAATTTCTTCCCGCCAGTGTGAATACATCGCCGGGAGATAATCTTGAAATAAAATATTCTTCAATCACGCCGACGTAACCACCGCTCACAAACTTCACTTTCATCATCGCATCGCTCACAATTGTTCCAATGCTCATTCGATGTCGCATTGCTACTTTACGACTGTTGATTTTATATAAACCGTTAATGATTTCTACTTTTTTGAATTCATCATATTGCTGCAATGCAACGCCTCCTTCAGAAATAAAATGTAGAATCCTTTCCCATTCTTCTTCTGTCATTTCTCTAAAGCAATGCGTTGATTTTACTTCTTCGTAAATGTCATCAGGATAAAATCCATCAGAGATTGCAAGTGTTGAAAGATATTGAATGAGCACATCAAAACATAAAATCATCGGCTGCCTGCTTTCAATGAAATTCAGTTGCATAGCGGCTTTCAGCGCAGCTGCTTCAACGAGTTCCAATGAATGCGTTGGGAGAAAATAAATTTTGCTAACTTCTACGGGCTGATGACCACTTCTTCCTGCGCGTTGTAAAAATCTGGCGACGCCTTTTGGTGAACCGACTTGTATCACCGTTTCCACCGGACGAAAATCAACGCCCAAATCCAGGCTCGCCGTACAAACAACTGCTTTCAACTTTCCTTCATGCAATGCTTCTTCCACCCATGTTCGCAATTCCATATCAATCGAACCATGATGCAATGCAAGTGCGCCTGCTAAATCCGGAGATGCTGTCAATAATTTCTGATACCATGTCTCACTCATTCCGCGGGTGTTGATGAAGATGAGTGTTGTCCTGCTTTGATGAATAATAGGAATTACTTTATCAATCAATTTAATTCCAAGATGCCCCGACCATGGATATTTTTCAATCTCATCAGGAATGATGGATTCGATGTCAATATTTTTTTTGATGATTGCTTTGACAATGACACCTTCAGTTTTTAGAGGAGATAATAAAACTTCTTTTGCTTCTTCGAGGTTGCCGATGGTAGCGGAAATACCCCAGATGGTCAATGGTGAATGGTGAACAGCGAATGGATTCTTGAGATTTGATGTTGCCTTATTTTTGTCAACCAATTCATTATTGACCGTTGACCATTGACCATTCACGATTCTCGAAACCGCCAGCTCCACCTGCACTCCACGCTTGCTTCCGAGCAGTTCATGCCACTCGTCAACGGCGATGATTTTTAATTTTTGAAAAACTTCAGGATAGTTTTTTTGTGCTAATAATAAATGCAAACTTTCCGGAGTGATGATGAGCACTTCGGGCATTTGCCTTTTTTGTTTTTGCCTTTCGCTTAACTCTGTGTCCCCGTTTCTGATTCCGATTTTCCAACTCATTCCGAGTTCACTAATCACTTCTTCCATCGCTCGACCGATATCTTTTGCCAATGCACGAAGTGGAGTCAGCCATAATAATTGCAAACCATTTTTTGATTTTGTTTGATAATTATCAGGATGGTGATTAATAAAATCAATCACAGCTCCGAGAAAAACAGAAAATGTTTTTCCGCAGCCTGTCGGAGCATTCACCAATCCTGATTTCCCATCAATGATATGCTGCCATGTTTCTTCCTGAAAAGAAAATGGTTGCAGGTTTTTTGATTGAAACCAGTCGTTAATAATTTTGTAACCTATGGTTTGAAGAATCTGCAACTAAAATTATTTGTGATTTAGATTTTGTGAACGATGCTGAATAGGATTACAAATGTACAAGAGTGCGACGCAAGAATGCTGAATAGAATTGGGATGCCGGAAACAAAATAAAAAATTAAAAATCACAGCGTTTTCAAATATTCAATAATCGCTTTTCTTTCTTTGTCTGTTAAGTTGTCTCCATAATAATGACCGTAGTTGCCATAACCGGGCAAGTCTGTATTATAAATTGTTGTGCCTTCGGGTTTGTCGTGCACTGCATATTTCCATCCTAATTTTTCATAATCATATTCCAGGTTATCAAAATCACGCGACCAATATTTGGGGCGGAGCTTGCTATTCAAAACAGCTTCGAGTGTTGGCACAGAACCATTGTGCAAATAAGGCGCGGTAATCCAAATGCCATCAAGCGGCGGAGCGATATATCCGTTGAATGGTTCAAGCTTCGCCGGATGCTCGCTCGTTGCAAACCAGCTATTGTTGAACCAGTCAACAAACTGAGGGTTTTGATAATTGCTCTTAAATAAAAAAGAATCTGTTTTAATATTTTCTTCAGGAATTAATAAATTTGGATATACATCACTGTTGCCATGGCATTTTGCACAATTCTGAATAAATAAAATTCCGCCCTCTTTTGCTAATTGCTTATTAATTGGGTTAGGATATTTTGGCGGCTGAATGGAATTCAGGTAAGCAAGCACATCATTAAAATGTTTATCGACTTCCACTGATTCAGCAGTATCATTTACCGTTAATAAATTGGATGCCATTAGAAATTTTGCAAAATCTCCTCTGCCAAAACCATTATAAAACATTCCATGTTTCTTTTTCAACAGCCACCATGCAGGAACATCAGAAGGAATTACTTCATCAGGGATTTCCATTATTGTATTATCGTTCCATTTAAAAGTTTTTGGGTCGCGATGCGCTACAAGTAAAGCTGCGAGCCTGTCTGCAGCATTTACTCCGCGGACTTTTGTATGAAGCTGTGCACTGATTACTTTAGCAACTTTTAGAAAAGGTTCTGCTGCTTCATATTTTTTCGGGTCAGCTTTTTGCAAAAGATTTTCAGCCATCGCCGCATTTTTAGGGTTCAATTTTTCTCCGCCTGTGAAATCAACAGTTGAATTGCCAAGACCAATGATGAGTTTATTGTCAAAAACCTGCGCGTGACATTGCAAACAATTTGGAGCAACTATCATTTCTCCATTTGGCGCTTTCACTGCTGTGTATTCATAACTGATATTATTATTCGGAGAATCTCGTTTCAGATAACTGCTGTTATTTTTTCCGTAAACAAGTTTGAAATAATTAATAGGAATACCGCTTTTGAGATAGTCGCCGGTCACTAAATAATCATAACCTTTTTTTGCGTCTCCGCTGCGCTGCGGGCTTGCAGGAATAAAAATGCCGTCAGCAAAAAAATAATGAACGGCTTTATTGAAAGAAATGCAAACCGCCGCAAAACAAACAAGCACAATGATTTTTTTCATGCGAGAACTTTCAGGAATTAAATTTACCACAGTAAAATAAGAAGAACTAATCGAAGTGCGGAGCTCTTGTTTATGATTTGTGAAATTATTTTCGGAATACAATAAGAATTTTAGTTCACTACGGAAATATTCCCATCCACCTTTTTAATGAAGTAGAGTTTTTTGTTCTCAAAGTAATCGATGGCCATATTTTGTTTATTGAGAATGACTGGCTCGATATCAAAATTGTTGAAGAGATAATATTTTTTTTCGCTGAGGCTTTTAGTGACATTGCTTCCATGTTCTTCGAGCAATTTTGCAAAATGGTAAACTGTTTCAAATCCACGGAAAATCATATCGCTCGGGCGCATGTAATAATTCGCTTTAAAATATTGCTGAACATGTGAAACAAGACTATCATTTTGATTGATGTAAAATGGCGTGCTATACATAATCTCCAAACCATTATATAAGGGCTGAGAAAAATCGCTGATATTATCCCATGTAGGCATGCCGATGACAGTTGTGCGGTAGGTTTTTGCCAAGGGCGATAACTGAAAACAAAAATCTTTAGCGAAAGCTTCATCAAGGCTTGCGACAACAAAAACATTTTGAAGGTCTTCGTTGAGATAAGGTTTCAATTGTTTTGCATCATAATTTTTTTCCAGCGTGATGAATTTTAATTTCAGCGGAACGGAGCTTGTGTTCTTTTCAATGTCTAAAAAATAGCTTTTCAATTTATCTTCCAAAACTCCTTTCTTCGTAAAAACTACAATTGACTGAGTCGCAAAATTTCTCTGTAGATATTTATAGATGCCTTCGCAATGCGTTTTTAAGGTAGAATTTAAAATCACAAGGCTTTGATTGTTGGTGATATTGCCATCGTTCGGAAAATTGGCGTTGATAAAGGGGATGTTTTTATGCAAAGCTGCACTTGCAAGCTGTCTCAGTTCTAACGGTGATACATGACCGATAATCAAATCAGTGTTTTGGAATTCGCTGCTCTGCAGAATTTGGCTGATTGATTTTTTTGTTGACTTTGTATCATAAAGCGTTACATCAAAATGTGCTCCTTCTCTATGCAAAGAATCAAATGCTAATTGTGCGCCTTCATAAAACTCGAGTCCTGGATTCAAAAATTTAGGGAAATTATTATTATATGCATAATTACCACTTGCATCAAAAGCGGAATCTAAATAAAGAGGAGCGAAGATGGCAATATGATGAACTTTATTGGCAGAATCATTTTGAGCGTTTGCAAAAAATGAAATTGCCGATAGGATAAGGAAGAAAAAAAAACGGAAATGATTTTTCATATTGAGCTTGCATTAAAGTAATAAGTAGTAAGTCACAAGTGGTAAGTAGAGTCATAATAAAGCAAATACACTTAGGACTTATCACTTACCACTTTTATTCCCATTCAATCGTTGCGGGTGGTTTGCTACTGATATCATACACCACTCTGTTAATCCCTTTCACATTATTGATAATATCATTAGAAATAGAAGCCAGAAAATTGTATGGCAAATGCGCCCAGTCAGCAGTCATTCCATCAACAGAAGTTACTGCGCGAAGTGCAACAGTAAATTCATAAGTTCTTTCATCACCCATTACACCAACACTTTTCACAGGAAGTAAAATTGCTCCTGCCTGCCAAACGCTGGAATACAAATTATGATCCTTGAGGGCTTTTGTATAGAGATAATCTGCATTCTGCAATAACTGTACCTTTTCTGCAGTCACTTCACCCAAAATCCTGATGGCAAGACCGGGACCGGGAAAAGGATGTCGCTGCAACAATTCATCTGGAATGCCAAGCTCATGACCCACGCGGCGTACTTCATCTTTGAAAAGATAACGCAATGGTTCTACTAATTCCAAATGCATTTTTTTTGGAAGACCACCAACATTATGGTGAGATTTGATAGTTTGTGAAGGACCATGTACTGAAACACTTTCAATCACATCAGGATAGATTGTGCCTTGCCCAAGCAAAGAGACATTTTCAATTCTTTCTGCTTCTCTCTGAAAAATTTTGATGAACTGTTTGCCAATTGCTTTCCGTTTTTCTTCAGGATCCGTTTTGTCTTTTAATTTTTTGTAGAAGATTTTTTTTGCATCAACACCGGTAACGTTCAAGCCTATCTTTTTATAAGTGGCAAGCACTTCTTCAAATTCATTTTTGCGGAGAACACCATTGTCAACAAAAACACCGAAGAGCTTTTTTCCGATGGCTTTGTGAATCAATGTTGCTGCAACAGTGGAATCCACGCCACCACTCAAAGCCATCACTACTTTTCTGCGTCCGATTTGTTTTTTCAATCTTTCAACAGTATCGCTGATAAAATGAGCAGCAGTCCAATCTTGTGAACAATTGCAAATCTTCACCAGAAAATTCTGCAATATTTTCTTCCCTTCAATAGAATGATAAACCTCAGGATGAAATTGCAAACAATATAACGGGAATGTGTACTCGCTTTTTTTGAAAGCAGCATAAGGAATATTTTCTGTTGTTGCCAACACATCAAATTCTTTCGGCAGTTCGAGAATAGTATCCGCATGGCTCATCCACACCTGCGAAAGCTCCGTTACATCATTCAATAACACGTCTTCTTTTTGTTTATGTAACAATGCTCTTCCATATTCGCGCTTGTTGCTATTGGCAACACTGCCACCAAATTCTTTGGCAGTAAGCTGAGCGCCATAACAAATGCCGAGGACTGGTACATGGGCATTGAGTTCTTTAATATCCACCAACGGTGCATTTGCATCATTCACCGAAAACGGTGAGCCTGAAAGGATGATGCCTTTCAGTGAACTGTCAAACTCAATTTTTTTGTGAAAAGGAATAATCTCGCAGTAGACATTGGCTTCGCGAACGGCGCGTGCAATAAGTTGGGTATATTGCGAGCCGAAGTCGAGAATAAGAATTTTTTCCGCCATAAGTGCCGCAAAGGTAAAAAAGAGTTGGCAGTTTTCCCGTTAGAGGTTTTTAGCTGGTGAATAATAGACTGAGAGTCTTACTTGTCCAGAAAAGCAATTACCTTCTTTATTAATGCTACTCGTTTGTTGGTAAACGGATGATCAGTTTCCCACACTCCGTATTCAAAATAAGATTTGTTGGCGTTTTGAATCGCACTTGCAATTTCTTTGTTCCAAGGATGTTCATCGAGCATGATGATTTGCTTGTTGGCAAGCGCATCGGCATCTTTTGTCAGATCATAATAAGACCTGTTCATGATAACAGGCTGGTAGAGGTTTTTGAGGGAAGTATTTAAAACAAAGTATTCGCCATTTTCTTTTGCGAACTTCATCATTTGTTCTTCGGTCTTAACGTTTTTCATGGTTCCTGCGATATCCCATGTAGACAAAGCAAATCCTTTTTTAATTCCTTGTATTTGCGAGAGCGATTTTAAACAAATCCATCCACCCATGCTATGGCCGAAAAGCACAATATTGGTTGTATCGATTCGTAATGAATCAGCATTTTTTTTACAATATGCCACAGCATTTTTTACATCTTCCACACAGTTTGCAAAACTAAATTGCCCCTGACTTCCCCATGAGCCTCGGTAATCAAAATAAACCACGTTCCACCCATGAGCACGCACAACCTGCGCCAGATCAAGGTTTCGTTCATTGCCCGGAAATCCATGGAGCAATAATAAAGTCGGATGTTTTTCTGCGCCATTTGCTTTATAAATAAAACCAGCAAGCAAAGAATTGCCGGATGGTATGAGCAGTTCATTCATTCCCGCCGGAGCTGATTTGTCCCAGGCGATATCTGTAAGAATAATTGAATCGCTTGATTGTGCAAAGGCGTTTTGGAGAATGAATAAATAGAGCGTGATCAAAAATGAAGCAAAATATTTTCTCATAACATTTTAATAACTTGATTGGAAAATTCTAAGTACGCAATTTACGGCTTTGTGTTGTCTGATAATATTTAAAGCTAATTTCTTTCAAGCCCTAATAAAAAATGGCTCATCAAGCGAGCCATTTTTTACAATTGTGATATAAAATTTTAGTGCTTTGGCATCTTGCTCATGTCCATATAAAGCATGTTCCATCTGTGCCCGTCCAAATCAGCGAAAGCGCAGCCATACATCCAGCCTTGATTTTCCGCGGGCTTGTGAAAAAGATTTCCGCCTGCCGCTTCTACTTTTTTTGCAAACTCATCCACTTC
This sequence comes from Puia sp., assembly GCA_035295505.1. GTDB lineage: Bacteria > Bacteroidota > Bacteroidia > Chitinophagales > Chitinophagaceae > Puia. Next base: position 31,657 of record DATGIX010000218.1, read on the forward strand.
TTCTTGGCTTTCTGCGTCAATTGAAATCAATATTTCTGCATATTTGGTAGTGTCTGCAATATCAACTCCGGAAAAATTTTTGAACATGTGCTCTGCAAAAAGCATCACCACAATATTTTTCTGCCCGATTTTCAAAGCTGCATTAACACCATTGGTTTCATATTTTGAATCAAATGAAAAACCCAGCTTCGTGAAAAACTCTTTTGATTTATTCACATCTTTCACCGGAAGGTTGAGCCAAATTTCTTTTGTCATGGTAAATGATAGTATGTTTTAGATGATTATCTGATAACAAAAATAGCTTTTTAAAGACAGGGGAAAATGTGAATAAACGACATTGTTGGTGGCTGAATACGACAAACTGATTGTATAAATTTTGTCAGATAAATATTTATAGTGACAGTTGCTAATAACTTATTACCCACAGCAGGTTTGAATGACCTCATTAAGATCTGGAGTCAATTTTTGTATATATATTTTTAGCGGCTCGGTTAAGGTTCTCTTTTTGTTTTTGATTTTTATTATTTTACGACTAAAGCCAACGCTTGCTATAATTATCCTGAAATTTTTTGTTTTGTATTTATCAGGAAGCCAAAATTCAAAATGCCCATACGAGTCTGTGACTTTTGTGATTTTTTTATTGATGATAACCGATGCGCCGATTAATGGCAGTTGAGATGTTGAATCAATCACAGTTCCGCGAAGCATATATGCGACGGAATTATTTTGATATGAATCCTTGCTTTCCCTTCCTGCAAAATATTTATTTGTGTGAAGAGCAGAAATATTATGGGTAATATTATTAAACCCGAAAGATCTGACGCTCGTAATTAAAAGGAAAAACAAAATATGTGTTTTTTTAAGGTGCATTTTAAAAATTTGGAATTAGATCAATAGTAAGTTAAATATAAATTTAATAAGGGCATAAGCATTACATAAACAAGCGCCTTGATAGGGAAGGGTTACATGAACATGCCGTTAATAAACCACCGCTCAATTGTAGCACTTCTGATGAACGGATTGCGACGCAACAATGTTAAATCAGGGCTCTGATGCTGGTATCATAATAATTAATAATGAAGAGGGCATCCCGAATTTCGTATCGCTCATCTTAATATCCTGCGTAACCTCTTTCCACAATTTCACGTCAAATGGAAGAACGGTTTTTCTAATCCGAATAAAACAGTAAAATTTGTATCATTAAAACAACCAACATGAGAAAGTATTTATTGTTCGTGGCTGCTTTGCCAATTGTGCTGGGTTCATGCCGACATTTTATGGGGAGAAGAGTTCATGGCAATGGAAATATAAAAACGGAAGAGCATTCGGTTTCGGGTTTCACGAAGCTGCATGTTTCGAGCACTATTGATGTGTATGTTTCGCAAGGAGATTTTAAGCCCATCAAAATTGAAGGCGATGAAAATTTATTGTCTTATATCGAAATTGAGCAAAACGGGGATGAACTGGTGATCAAGAACAAAGAACATGTGAACCTTGAAAGCAATGGTGATTTGAAAATATATGTGACGGCTCCCGTGTTCAGGAAAATTGAAGTCTCCGGCGCGGGGAATATTGAAGGGCAAACCAAAATCACTGGCAGCGACGACCTGGAGCTGGGAATGAGCGGCGCGGGAAATATAAGAATGGAAGTGGACGTGCCGAAATTGTCTGCTGATGTTTCAGGTGTTGGTTCAATGTATTTAAAAGGGCAAACGAAAGATGTTGATATAACAATCAGTGGTGCAGGTAGCGCACACTGCTACGATTTGCTGGCAGAGAATACAAATGTTCAGTTGTCTGGTGTTGGCAGTGCTGAAGTGTACGCAAGTGTGAAAATTGATGCGCAGGCAAGTGGCGTTGGGAGCATTCATTATAAAGGCAATCCGACTAACGTGAACCAACATGTGAGTGGAGTGGGGAGTGTGGAGAAAGAGCAGTAGAAGAGTTTACAGTTTCCAGTTGGCAGTTTGCAACTGGTTCATGAAATATTAAATTAAAAATGAGATGTAGCATTTTGATGCCAACTGAAAACTGCTAACTGCAAACTACAGGTTCACGTATCGCACTCTAATCAAAATATCTCTGTTCCTTCCTTTATCATCGGTGCAGGAAATTTTTATCGGCCCTACTTCGGGAATGAAAAATTGTTTTGCTTTTGCATCGCAGGCTTTGTAAAATTTGTTATTGATATACCAATATACTTTGCTCACATCATTTCCGGTATGACAGGTTAACTGCAATGGTTCAGGATTTTTTTTGCTTATCAGATAGTCATTACCGTTAGATGGCGAAGTGACAACCGGAGCGCCGTCTTTAAAAATTTTTTCACAGTTGGGATTGTGTGGCGGAATTTTTTCATAGGCAATTTTATTCTCCTCAAAATATTGCTGCATTTCAGGCGTAACAATCTTATATAATTTTTTCTTATAGCCATTTTCTGGCACGCACATTTTGCAATAAGAAATCTTTTCATCTGCTGAAATAGCAATTTCCTGCATATTGTCGCATTTTTTTGCAGGAGAAATCATCGGAATAAAATAATCAGTAATAAGATTTGTGCAATGTTCATCGGGCAACATTCCAGTTTCAGAACAAACAATTCTGGTGTCGCAATCTTTAGGCTGTTTGAACCATTCTTCATCAGCATCATAATCAATCGTGTTGAAAATTTTGAATAATAATGGTGTTGCAATATTTGCGCCGCTCAATTCAGGAATGCCGAGCGCAGAAAAATTTCCAGTCCATACACCAACTGTGTAATGTTTATTATAGCCAATGCTCCATGCATCTCTGCGTCCGTAAGAGGTTCCGGTTTTCCATGCAATTTTTGGAAGATGAGCTGTGCTTTCCCAATTCAAAGGAAAATCAGGGCGGTTCACTTTTGATAATATTTCATCAATCATGAATGTTGATGCGGGCGACAGAATATTTATTTTTTTATGAGCAGTATCGTTTTGAGTGAACGATGGTTTGATATAAATTCCGTCATTGGCAAAAATGGAATACATGCCCGTGAGCTCTTCCAATGTTGCGCCGCAACCGCCAAGAATCATGGATAAACCAAGTTTGTTCTGGTCTTTTTTTATTTGCTGAAAATCGCAACGGGCAAGGATTTGAATCAGTTTGTCTTTGCCTAATGCTTTTAAACTTTTTACTGCAGGAATATTTAAAGAGTGTTCTAATGCAGATTCCATGGTTACATAGCCGTTAAACTTTTTATCATAATTCTCGGGCGCATAACCATCGTAGTTAACCGCCACATCAGTAATGACCATTTTTGGAGTTAACAATCCTTCGTCGATACAAAGCCCATATAGCAAAGGTTTTAACGTGCTTCCCGGCTGACGGATAGAAGCAGCGCCATTCACTTGTCCGCCGTCAATCGTATCTCTGAAATTTGCTGAGCCGATGTATGCAATTATTTTGTGCGTGTTATTATCAATCACTATCACGGCAGCATTCCGTATATTCTTTAACGTGAGTGAACGCGAATAATCCCGAACTAAGTTCTCGATTTTCAATTGCGTGTTAAGCTGAATATTTGTTTTGATAATAGCGCCACCTTGTTTTTTTAATTTATAAGAAAGCTGCGGAACAAAAGATGGAACGGTTCCTCTCGATGCAGTCAATGGTTCATTCAATGCATCTTCAATTTCTTTTTCAGTGAAGACTTTGTCTGCAGCAAATTTTTTCAGCCATTTATTTCTCTCAATAATAATCTGCTCATTGTTTTTTCCAATTACCAATGAAGAAGGACGATTTGGAATAATAGCAAGCGCAGTGATTTCTGCGAGTGATAAATGGTCTGGGTTTTTTTTGAAATATAATATGGATGCAGATTTCACTCCTTGAATATTGCTTCCATAAGGAACAAGGTTGAGATACATTTGCAGTATTTCATCTTTATTATATTTTGTTTCGAGTTGCAATGCACGGAACATTTCGATGAACTTGTTAATGTAAGTTCTTCGCTTTGGCTCAAGCGCTCTTGCTACCTGCATCGTGATGGTGGATGCGCCTGAAGTTCTTTTCATCTTGAAAATATTTTTGAAAAAAGATTTTGTGACGGCGAAAGGATTAATGCCAAAATGATGATAGAAATATTTGTCTTCTTTTTCAATGATTGTTTTGCGAAGCAGCGGAGAGATTTCATTCAGTTCTGTTTTCATTCTCCATTGCTGGTCTTTGGTAAGAAATGCATGAATCACCTCTCCTTTATTATCTGTGATAATGGTTGAGTATTCAATTTTATCTGACAGTGGAAAAATCCAATTGAGCAAGAAGAAAAAAAGAATGATGCTAACGATAGTGATTAGCGTTCTTTTGAAAAATGTTTTTATATGTTGTTTGGTGATGCGCATTTGATGCTCAAATGTAATGCTTCCTGAAACCCTTATCCCATCTATGTTTTATTGAATTAACAAATTCTTATCTCACATAATTTGCAAAACGATTTGCTGTTGATGTAATTTTCGTTTGCAAATCCCCTTAAACAATTTATGGATTCTTCAAGCCACCCTCCGTAGCTTTTCTCACACTAAATTCCCCTTTTATTATCTTGATGCAAGAGAATAATGTGGTTTTTTTATTCGCTTTTTGTATTTTAACACAGCTTTTCAAAACAACAAACATCACTCTTTCAATCTGGCCATTATATGCGTATCACAAAACGTTTATCTATCCCGATTGCTATCGGGATTATTTTTTTATCTGCTTGTAGCCGTAAAACAGTCAATTTAGATTATACCAATGCAAAAGATGAAGTGGAGCAATTGCAAAATCTTACTTTCAGATTCAGCAAAGCACTTGTGAAAGATTCATTATTGAATGAATGGGATTCTACAGAATATATTTCTTTTGAGCCAAAAATTCAGGGGCGTTTTCGCTGGGAACATCCTGATGAATTGGTTTTTTCTCCATCGCGACCACTACAGCCGGCGACTACTTTCAAAGCAAAATTCAGCAACGAGATTTTAGCGAATGTTAGATATACTGGAATTACAAATGCAGACAAAATCACTTTTCACACTGCTGACTTGAAATTGGAAAACATCAACGCGAGTTGGGTCGTTCAGGATGAAAGTAGTAGCACTGCTTTGCCGCAACTTGATTTGATGTTTAATTATCCGGTGAACCCGAATTCCCTGAAAGAAAAATTGCAGTTAGTTATTAATGGTCAGCCTGTGAATTTTAACCTGCAAACACTTTCAGCTTCCAATAAAATTTCTTTTCGTCTTTTGAACTTGAAAATGCAGGACGACGATTATGATGCAACTATTGATATTGATAAAGGTCTTGTTCCGGAAGGTGGCGTGAATGGAACACAGGAAAAGACAGAAACAAGATCTGTCATCTCATCGCCGTTCGTTTTGCATGTGAATGATGTTTCAACAAATGATGATGGCTCAGTGAAAGTGACAACGAGCCAACAGGTTGTTTCACCAAATATTTCTTCTTTTATAAAACTTTCACCTGCTGTAAAATTTACTGTAGAAACACAAGATGATGGATTCATTATCCGCAGCGACCATTTTGATGTTTCAAAAACTTATGAGCTCGCTATTGCGAAAGGTTTGCGCGGTAGGATTGGCGGTGTTTTGAAAGAAGAGTACAATGGAAATATTGCATTTGGTCAGTTGGAGCCTTCAGTAAGTTTTGCAAATAGCAAGAGCGTTTATCTTTCTCAGAAAGGAGAAAAAAATATTGAAGTGAAAATTACCAATGTTGAAAAATTGAAATTAGTCGTATCGAAAATTTATGAAAATAATTTGCTTGCGGCACAGCGCAGTGGTTATTATCCGCGTGAAACGAACAACGATAACAGCGGTGAAGAATATGATGATTACAGTAGCGATGCAACAGTCGGTGATGTCATTTTTCAGCAGGAAATTGAATCCCGCACATTGCCAAAATTTGGTAACAGCAGATTATTGCATTTTAATATTGATGATAAAGTGCCGGACTTCAAAGGCATTTACCATATCATGATTCGTTCTACAAAAGATAATTGGGTTCGTGATAGCCGGTTTATTTCTTTATCCGATATTGGTCTTGTTGCCAAAGAAGGTCAGGAAAAAATTTTAGTGTTTGCAAATTCTATTAAAACAGCAAGTGCCATTCAAGGCGTGAATGTGATTGCTTATGGAGCGAATAATCAGATGCTCGGAACTGGTTCAACAAGTGCGGATGGCGTTGCTGAGATTGCATATTCGCGAAAAGAGTTTGCAGGTTTTAAGCCTGCGATGATTATTGCAAAAACAGCGGACGATTTCAATTATCTTCCTTTCAATTCAACAAAAGTAAATACCTCAAGATTTGAGCTTGGCGGCAAACACATTAACAGCACAGGTTTGGACGCATTCATTTATGAAGAAAGAGATATTTACAGACCTGGCGAAAAAATAAATTTCTCGGTGATTGTGCGCGACAAGCAATGGAAGTCGCCTGGCGAGATTCCTGTCAAGATGAAATTTTTATTGCCAAACGGAAAAGAATTAAAAACATTCAGGAAAAATCTGAACGAACAAGGTTCGCTGGAAGGTAATATTGACATTGCAATGTCTGCCATCACGGGAAGTTATTCGCTGGAAGTGTATACATCGAATGATGTGTTGTTGGCAACGCAGCCATTCCGCATTGAAGAATTTGTTCCGGATAGAATTAAAGTAACTGCGAAATTGGATAAACCTTTTTTAGAACCGGGCGATGCTTCGCAATTGAATATTCAGGCGGTGAATTTTTTTGGGCCGCCTGCTGCGAATAGAAATTATGAGTGTGAAATACAAGTCAAACAAAAATATTTCAGCTCGAAAAAATATTATAACTATGAGTTCAGCATTGCTAATCCAAGCGCCACTTTTGATAAAGTAGTTCGTGAAGGAAAAACAAATGATAATGGTGAAGCTGTTGAAAAATATGATGTGATGTCGTCATATAAAAATAATGGATTGCTTCAGGCAAGTTTTTATGCAACTGTTTTTGATGAAACAGGAAGACCGGTAAGCAAGACCACATCCGTAGATATTTTCACACAAAAAACTTTTTTCGGGATTGCAGGCGATGGCTTTTATTGGTATGCTTTAAACAAGCCTGTTGAATTCGGTTTGATAGCATTGGATAAAGATGAAAAATTATTGAGCGGTGCTCAGGCAAATGTTGAAGTGGTGAAACATGAATACAGGACCGTGCTCACCAAAAGCGGAAGCTATTTTCGTTATGAATCCCAGGAAGAAGATAAGCTGATGGATTCAAAAGATGTTTCAATTAGTGGTGAAAGCACCAAATTTTCTTTTGTCCCTAAAACCCCTGGCAATTATGAATTACGTGTATACATTCCCGGTAGTAACAGCTACGTGAGCAAGAGTTTTTACAGCTATGGTTATTGGGGCGGAGACAATTCTTCTTTCGAAGTGAATAACGAAGGCAATATTGATATTTCAACTGATAAAGAATCTTATTTTTCAGGTGACCATGTGAAAGCCTTGTTTAAAGCGCCTTTCAGCGGAAGGATGTTGGTGACGATGGAGACTGATAAAGTGAATTATTATCAATATGTGGATGTGCCGTCTGATAAAAGAACTGCTTCAATTGATTTGCCTGTGACAGCAGAAGATGTTCCTAACGTTTATATAACAGCCACATTAATAAAGCCGCATGATGTTTCTGATATCCCTTTAACAGTTGCGCATGGCTATGAAAGCGTGAAGGTGGAAGAAAAAGGAAGAAAAGTTCCGGTTGAAATTGTGGCGCAAAAATCTGTTCGCTCAAGAACACATCAAAAAATTACGGTCAAAGCAGATGCAAACAGCATGGTGACATTAGCCGCTGTTGATAATGGCGTATTGCAGGTTTCGGATTTTGCAACGCCAGACCCTTACAATCATTTTTATGCAAAGCGTGCGCTTGAAGTGAATGGCTACGATTTATATCCGTTGTTGTTTCCTGAAATAAAAGCGAGATTAAGCAGCACCGGCGGTGACATGGAAAGCGATATGAAGAAACGCGTGAATCCCATGCCTGCCAAGCGTTTCAAGATTATGTCTTATTGGAGTGGCATGAAACAAACCAACAGTAGCGGTGAAGCAGAATTTGAATTTGATATCCCGCAATTCTCCGGTGAGATAAGATTGATGGCTGTCAGCTATAAAAATCAAAGCTTTGGTTCTAAAGATGAAAAGATGACAGTTGCGGACCCGATTGTTTTGAGCACGGCATTACCGCGTTTCTTAAGCCCGAAAGATACAGTGACAGTTCCTGTAACGGTTACAAACACGACTTCGAAAAACGCAACTGCGAATGCGACTTTGAAAGTTACTGGTGCTGTTCAGGTTGTTGGAGAAACACAACAAACTGTTCAGCTTTCGCCGAACAGTGAAAAGCGGTTGTCCTTCACCGTTATTGGTCAACCTGTAATAGGAACAGGAAAAGTAACGGTTGAAGTCAACAGCATGGGAGAGAAGTTTGTGGATGAAACCGACATTAGTGTTCGTCCGACTGCTTCTTTGCAAAAAACAAATAGCAGTGGCTCCATTAATGGTGGCAGTTCACAAACTATCAATATCGGAACGAGCGATTATATTCCTTCAAGCGTCGATTATAAATTAGTCGTGAGCCGTTCGCCTGCCATGGAAAATGCAAAATATCTTTCGCAGCTTATTCAATATCCTTATGGCTGCACAGAGCAGACTGTTTCTACGGCATTCCCGCAATTGTATTATGGTGATCTTGCTGATTTGTTGCACATGAACAAAGCATATAAAGCGAGTGCGAATTATAATATTCAGGAAGCTATCAAAAAAATAAAAATGCGCCAGTTGTATAATGGAGCGGTTACCCTTTGGGATGGCGAGGACAATGAAAACTGGTGGGCGACTATTTATGCAGCGCATTTTTTATGGGAAGCAAAAAAATCAGGTTTCGATGTTGATAAGAGCTTGCTCGAAACCATGCTGAGCTATATTAACAACCGGTTGAAGAAAAAGGAAACGATAACGTATTACTATAACCGAAATCAGAATAAAAAAATTGCACCGAAAGAAGTCGCTTACGGATTGTATGTGCTTGCGTTGGCAGGCAAGCCGAATGTGAGCGCCATGAATTATTATAAATCAAATCCGCAATGGCTGAGCCTTGATTGTAAATATTTATTATCTGCTGCTTATGCATTATCGGGTGATAAAAATAGTTTCAAACAATTTTTGCCAACGCAGTTTGCGGGAGAAGAATCTGTGGCGCAAACAGGCGGAAGTTTCTATTCCGATATTCGTGATGAAGCGATTGCATTGAATGTGCTGATTGATGCCGACCCATCCAATCAACAAATTCCGTTGATGGCAAAACATGTTTCTGAAAAATTAAATCATCGCTATTGGTGGAGCACGCAGGAACTTGCTTTCAGTTTTATTGCGCTCGGAAAAATAAATCGAGAAGCATTGAAATCTGATGTGACTGCCGACATTAAAGTGAATGGAAAATCAGTGGCGAATATGAATGGCAATAATGTAAAACTCACGAGCCAGCAATTGAAAGGAACAAATATTGAAATTGCAACGAAAGGCAATGGCAAACTTTATTATTATTGGGAAGCGGAAGGCATCAGTTCCACCGGCGCATATAAAGAAGAAGACAGTTACCTGAAAGTGCGCAAGCGTTTTTACGACAGATATGGAAGAGTGATTTCAGGAAATACATTCAAGCAAAATGATTTGGTGATTATACAAATCACGCTCGATAAATCTTACAGCGGCGATGTCGATAATATTGTGATTACAGATATGCTTCCCGCGGGTTTTGAAATTGAAAACCCGCGCACCAAAGAAATTCCCGGCATGGAGTGGATTAAAGATTCAAATTCGCCAACGGCAATGGATGTACGTGATGACAGGATTAATTTATTTGTGAATGCTTACGATAATAAGCAGGTGTATTATTATGCAGTTCGCGCAGTGTCACCCGGCATTTATAAAATGGGACCAGTTAGCGCAGATGCGATGTACAATGGAGAATATCATTCTTATAATGGAGCGGGAGTGATTAAAGTCACGCAGTAACTTATGAACTGTGCCACGGTTCCAAATCGTGGTACAGTTGTTTCATAATGTTACCAGCATCAGTAACTCAGATTGAACATTCTTGCGATGCTCAATTCATCAGTTGTGCTACTCTTGAGCTGTGGCTTATAACTGGAAGTTTAATAATATTTGCTTGTAAAAAGGCAATTAAATTTATCAATCTTGTGAAATTTGCAAATTCATTCAATTGGGCGTAATTTTTATTATCATTTATAGTCATGGATAACAAAGAGCAAATAATTAAGGCTTTTAAAATGTTAACAGAACTAAGAGTTAGGATTGAAAACATTCAAAAAAAGTATGTGTCAATGGACATAGAGCTAACTGAACAGAGCAACAATTCAGAGATATCATCTTATGTAGAATTATATGAAGATGTCAAAAATGAAATTAATGAAATAAGCGATGAGCTTACGAATAACTATAAAAAAATTATTAGTGAAATATAACACTGAAATAATAGAATTATGTAGCCAGTTAATAATATTAAAAAATATTACTGATGAGCTAGACTCCTTCTATACAAATAAGCTATTTGAACCATCTTCAAGTATAATCTTTACAGATGAACACGATTCGACAATCTCAGCTTCTGAGATTGAGCGTTTGAAGCTTTTTTGGGATAGTACAACATTACAACTCGACTCGATTTTTTATAGAATATCTTCTTATTATCATGACGAAATTGAAAGAATAATTAAATATCCATTTCTAACAAAAGCTCAATTTTTAGCATTATTGGATAAGCGAGAAATGGAAAAAGATAAAGAAGAAGATAGTGAGATGGAAAATTGGAGTAATGAAGGGCGTGAGGATTTTTATGAAGGCTTTGATGAAACTTATTTAGGAATAGATTGAATAGATGCCTGATTATGCACGCATGACGCTAGCTTCTGATTAATTTCTTAAATTTGGTATAACCTCCGCATGCAGGAATCTTTAATATTAATTATTTAGTAACTAAACGACCTGTATAGCTTTCAAAACCAGACAGGTCTCTAAAAGGTAAATCGCTGATGAATCTGTGCCACGGTTTCGAACTGTGGCACAGATATTAACTAACATATTCTTCCACCACCTGTCTGAATTCTTCTTCCTTAAAAGGCTTCACTAATATTTTGTTGATGCCGGCTTTGTAGTATGAATCAAAATCATCGTTCAGGATTGTTGCAGTGAGCGCAACGATTTTTACTTTTGATTTAGAGCCAGTTCCTTTTCTTATTTGCTCAGCTAACTGAACGCCGGTTAGTTTTGGGATATTGATGTCCGTTAGTATCAGGCTGTAATTATTTTTTGCTTGTAATTGTAAAGCCATTTCTCCATCAGTGGCAACATCAAACGGATATCCCATTCTTTCCAGCAAAAGCGAAATGAGCATAATGTTCAGTTCATTATCTTCCACCACCAAAATATTTTTTCCTGATTTTTGCGTTGCTGAAACAGGTGGAGCAACTTCAGGAGTAACAGCAGATTTCACTGCATCAGCGCTCGCAATTTCATAAGGAATTTTTACAGTGAACACAGAACCTTTGCCCGGCTCGCTTTCTACAGTCACCGAACCGTTTTGTAATTCAGCCAACATTTTGCTGATGGGCAAGCCCAATCCTGTTCCTTTTACGGCTCTCGTGAATTGATTATTTTTTGAATTCGTTACCTGCGCAAACTCCTGGAAGATCATATTCAATTGCGAAGGTAAAATGCCTATGCCGCTGTCTTTCACGCCAACTACTGCAACAATATTTTTATCGTTTATTTTTTTTGTCAAGGCATTGATATCAATGCTTCCTTTATCGGTAAATTTTACAGCATTGCTAATGAGGTTGTATAAAATCTGTTTAAAGCGATAGGCATCACCGTTAACAGTAAGTTTTTCATCAAAAGCTGTATTGGTATTTAGTGCAATTCCTTTTTTCTCTGCCTCAAGGCTGAATGCAAATGCTACTTCATCAATGGCATTCTTTAAACTGAATGGCTGTTTGGTGAGTGTTAATTTCCCGGCATCTAATTTTGAAAAATCAAGAATGTCATTAACTGTATTGAGCAAATGGTTGGATGAAACTTTTATCGCATCCAGAAATTTCCCGTTCTGTTCATTCTGTTCTTTATTGGCAATCTGTTCTGTGAAACCCATGATAGCTGTAAGCGGAGAGCGAATCTCGTGGCTCATGTTGCTCAGGAACCTTCCTTTCAGTACGGCTAATTTTTCTGCGCTTGATTTTGCTTCAATAATTGCTTCTTCATATTTATTGGTTCTGTAAATATTATACACAAGCAACCCAATCAACACTAGAATACTTAGCAGCGAGAAAAAAGTGATTCGCGAAATTGCTTTGCGAGCATCATCGGCTTTTGCTAATGTTTCCTGTCTTTTTTGTTTATCAGCGTCTTCTCTTTTTGAAAGCAGTTCATTTATTTTTGAATCAATTTCAGACATGATGTTGAGATTTGATTCAGCTAACCCCAACTCTTTTGAAGTCAATTGTTGGCGCACTAACATTTTTTTATTGACTGATTTCTGATAATAATTTCTCACCTGCGAAGAAATGCTGTTGAGCGCAGAATCGCTTTCGTGCTGAACACTGTCGAGATATCTTTTTTCTTCCGGGCTGCCTTTGATAAATTGACTTTGCAGTTGTGAACCGTCTTTTCCCGAAAAGAGATAACCGATTTTTTGAAAGAAATTCATTTTCTTTCTTTGTGCAAGCAACTTTAAAGTATCAGTTGAATTGTATATAAAATTTTTAAAAAAAGATTTGTTCATGCGCTCAAGCTGAACAGGGCTGTTGAGTGTGACAATGGTGAATGTATGGTCTGTGCCATTGTTCACAGAATCGGAAAGGTTCCTCAATCGCTTGATGGCATCATACATAATCATTTTGTAATTCACATCATGCTCAATCTTTTTTGAGAAGTTTGAATCATAATCATTCAGCTTGTTGCAATCTTCAATCGCACTATTGATATCATTCAGAAATAGCGATTTTGTATTGTTATCCGGTGCGTTGATATAAATTCGATAATGATTTTCTGCAGTCATCAATTCTTCATTGCACTTGCGCAAAAGAATAATGCTGCTGTCTTCTTTCGACAAATCACTCACCGAATCGCTGAGCGTCGAAATGTTTCTCAAGTTCAGGTAGCTAAGAAAGAAAATAGTGAACAGCACCACAAGGCACATAATGATAACGATAAGGCTGGAGCGGGATAAGCGGAGATTTCTCTTAAACATTGCTATTGATTAATGACAAACAAGGAACGAAGCATTTTAGTTTAAGAAAGGGCCGGAAACAAGCGGCGGCAAAAGTAATATCTTTCCCCGAAACTTTATCATTCGGAGATTACGCACTAAACTATTTACTTGTTAAAAAATTTCGCGGGGTTTTACTCAATTTTATTAATCCTGTCGAACATTGCTTTGAAGCAATCCCATGGTGTGTTCGAGGGAGGTGTGGCATTCTTCTGGCTGTCGTAGTATCCTTTAAAAAATGCATCTGTTCGAATCCATGTTGTTTCCATCACGCCCAAAAACCTGTCTCTCATTTCAGGCGTAGATTCTTTTCTGAATATTACCATATCATTCACCTGAGAAACAGCAACTGATGGGTCTCTCCACGGACACGTAATCACCTTCAATCCTTTCATTGAAAAATAAGGAGCGGTCTTGTCTGCGCGTTCATAATGCCAATCGCAAATCACCACATCTTTCGGTATCATATCAACTGCTCTATAAGTATTATTAAAGCTTGCTTCCCACATGCCAAGCCCCGTTGTTTTTCCATCAATAAGCCTGTCGCCCCAAATCCAAAGTGTTCTGCTTTTTTGTGCAAGATGATTGCGAAGCGTTGTCACTTCACCTGCAAACAATTCTGCTTTATCTCTTCCTGCACATCGTTCACATTTATCATCGCCAATAAAAAAAACTTCATCCATGCCGCCATGAAAAATATCTGATTCAAAAGCATCACAAATTTCATCAATCACATCAAACAAAACTTTATGCAGGTCGGGATGAAGCGGGCAATAACTTTTGCAATACAGATTATCTGTGTTGGGCCATTCATATTTCGCGGGCATTTTTATATAAGGCGTTTCATCAAACTGCGGATAGACTTGCAGCAGTTTCCCTGTTCTGTTAGCCCATGACTGATGACCTAATAAATTGATATGTGGAATGGCGCGGATATTATTTTTTTTGCAGGCTTCCACTATTTTTTTTACATCGGCTTTTGAAAGCGCAAAACTATCTGTGAGCTCAGAACGCTTTTCAAATTGATAATGATAATCTATGAGCACTAATAATGTATTCACATTTCTTGGAGCAAGTTCTTTATTGATAAACCTAACAAAGGAATCAAGACCGGAAGGTCGTGGCGCATTGATGGCGAACCCGCGGACGGGGAGAAGGCTATCCAAATTTTTTTGTGCAGGTAAATTCATAAAGAATAAGATTGATAATATTGAAAACAGAAAAAATTTCTTCTTTGTCATTTGGAGTTAGTTATGATGGTTAAATCGATTCTGAAAATTAAGGATAAGAAATGAAAGATGGGTTTTGAGTGCAAGACAACGGATGCGAGATGCGGGATTCGGGATGGTTTGTTCATATCCCGCATCCCGTATCTCGCATCTGATCTACTCAACAGCTAACCAGGCTCTTTGCGATCGTTGCGTGAAACCATATAAAATAAGAAAGGCACTCTGTTTCAGAATGCCTTTCTTAAAAATGTATAATCAAATATTATTTTGCTAATGCATTTGTTCTTTTAGCGAGCTTGCTTTTCAGGTTAGCAGCTTTGTTCTTGTGGATAATGCCGCGTTTTGCAAGCTTATCGATCTGAGATGCAACGTCAGGCATTTTTTCGCCTGCTTCTTTCTTTCCTTTGATTTCTTTGAAATCACGGATGGCATTACGGGTTGTTTTTCCGTAATACTTATTGCGCTCTCTGCGCTTTGTAGCCTGTCTCACATCTTTCTTCGTTGCTTTATGATTTGCCATGTATCCTGAATTTTTGGACGGCAAAGGTATGTTCAGGCATTGTAAATTCCAAATTTTGAACAAAGTGATTTTCGGGGTGTTTTTTATCAGGGTTAATCAGAAGTCCGATGCCTAATGAAAGAAATCATTTCTCACAAAAACGATTGCGTTCTGCTTTCCTGAAAACAAGTTCCTTCCGAATGAAATAAATACTGAAAATCAGTGTTAATTGCGTGATAATAGCATTTTATAACAATGAATTTTAACCGATATTTGTATCCCTGTTAAAGATTTTGCCATGAAAGATTTTCAATATATTACCAATTCCTCGCCCGCTTACATAGAAAGCCTGTATCTGGATTTTGTAAAAAATCCTGAAACTGTTGACCCTGATTTCAGGAAATTTTTTGAAGGCTTCGATTTTGCCATCACACAAGGCAGGAACGGAGCCAATAGAACTGCAGCAGCCCCAACAAACGGAACGATTACTGCAACCAACGGAACTGTTGTTGTTGAGCCTTCCAAAGAAACGGTTTATAAAACCACCGATGGGGTTGACTGGAAAAAAGAATTGGGCGCTTACAGACTGATTCTTGGCTATCGCAATAAAGGTCATTTGCTCGCGACTACCAACCCCATCCGCAAGCGCAAGGACAGAGGCGCCAATCTTGAGCTTTCTTTTTTCGGGTTCTCTGAAGAAGATATGGACAAGAATTTTTTTGCAGGGAACCTGATTGGTCTTGGCACAACAACCTTGCGGAAAATTTTAGAACACCTGAAAAAATGTTATGCGAGCAATGTTGGTATCGAATTTAAATATATCAGCGACCAGGTGAAGATTGACTGGCTGACAAATGAAGTTGAAAAGAAATTTATCAACCCCTTGCCGCTGGAAAAGAAAAAAAGAATTCTTGAAAAGCTGAATGAAGGAGTCATGTTCGAAAAATTCCTTCACACAAAATATATCGGGCAGAAAAGATTTTCATTGGAAGGTGGTGAAACAACTATTGCCGCGCTTGATACAATTATTAATACTGCTGCAGACCACGATGTTCATGAAGTGGTTATTGGTATGGCGCATCGTGGAAGGCTGAATATTCTTGCCAACATCATGGGCAAAACCTATGAACAAATATTCAGTGAATTTGAAGGAACAGCAAAGCTCGATCAAACGATGGGAAGCGGCGATGTGAAATATCACATGGGTTATGGAAGTGAATTGAAAACACCTTCTGATAAAACGATTCATTTAAAATTAATGCCTAACCCTTCGCATCTTGAAGCGGTTGACCCTGTTGTTGAAGGTTTTTCCCGTGCGAAAGCTGATGTGATGTACAATAGTGATTACGATAAAATCCTTCCGATATTAATCCATGGTGATGCATCTGTTGCGGGTCAGGGAATTGTGTATGAAGTGATTCAGATGAGCGAACTCGATGGATATCTGACAGGTGGCACCATTCATTTTGTAATTAATAATCAGATTGGTTTCACAACAGATTTTGAAGATGCGAGAAGCTCTGATTATTGCACATCGCTTGCTGGTGCTATTCATGCGCCGGTATTGCATGTTAATGGCGACGATCCCGAAGCAGTTGTGAAATGTTCTGATATTGCTACTCGTTTCAGGCAGGAATTCAATTGCGATGTTTTTATTGATATGGTTTGTTATCGCCGTCACGGCCACAATGAAGGCGATGACCCTAAATTCACCCAGCCATATTTATATGCTTTGATTGATAAGCATCCGAACCCGCGTGAAGTGTACACACAGCAATTGATTGAAAACGGCGAAGCAGATGCACAGGCACTTGCAAAAGATATGGAGAAAAAATTCTGGGGCGATTTGCAGGAGCGCTTAGACGAAGTGAAGCAAAAGCCTTTGCCTTACTCTTATCAGCAACCTGAATTGTGGTGGAAGAAATTACGCCGCGCAACATTAGAAGATTTCAATCAATCACCTGTTACTGCTATCAGCGAAAATGATTTCAAAAAAATATTCGATGCATTGATGAAATGGCCTGATAATTTCAAGCCGTTGAAAAAAGTGGAGAAAATTCTTCAGGATAAAATAAAATTATTTAACGAAGAACAAAAAGTGGATTGGGCAACAGGTGAGTTGCTTGCATACGGAAGCCTGATTTTAAACGGCAATGATGTCCGCATGAGCGGGCAGGATGTGCAGCGTGGAACTTTCTCTCACAGACATGCTGTGCTGCGCGATGAGAACAATGATACTGAATATAACCGATTAAGCAGAGTGCCTGATGCGAAAGGGCAGTTCATGATTTATAATTCATTTCTGAGCGAATATGGTGTGCTCGGTTTCGAGTATGGATATGCGTTAGCAAATCCGAATGCATTGGTTTTGTGGGAAGCACAGTTTGGAGATTTTGCCAACGGCGCACAAACAATGATTGACCAGTTCATTGCTGCCGGTGAACAAAAATGGCAGCGCATGAACGGTCTTGTTTTATTATTGCCACATGGATATGAAGGACAAGGTCCGGAACATAGCAGCGCCAGAATGGAACGCTTTCTTCAGATGTGCGCAGAATTGAATATTGTGGTGACCAATATCACAACATCAGCAAATCTTTTCCATGCATTCAGGAGACAGATGGCATGGCCTTTCCGCAAACCACTGATCAATTTTTCGCCGAAAGCAAATTTGCGCTTGCCGGCAAGCTATTCGAAGATGGAAGAATTCACGAATGGCTCATTCAAAGAAGTGATTGATGATTCTTTTGTGAGCGATGTTGATCCGACTGAAATCAAAAAAGTTTTATTCTGCACTGGCAAAATTTACTTTGAATTGGCAGAACGCCAGCAGAAAGAAAACAGGAAAGATGTTGCTATCGTTCGCCTTGAACAATTGTATCCTTTGCCTTATGTGCAATTGGAAGCATTGAATAATAAATATAGCAACGCAACATGGTTCTGGGTTCAGGAAGAGCCACTGAATATGGGTGCAGCTTCGTTCTTGCAAATGAATCTGAAGAGCATTAATTATGGTTTCATCAGCCGTCACCCAAGCGCCGCAACAGCAACCGGATATAATAAAGTTCATAAACAGGAGCAGGAAGAAATTATTGAAACAGCTTTTTCGATTTGATAATTTATTAATGTGCGGATTTGCGAATTGCGAGATACAAAAATCGAAAAGTGATCTCGAAGTGAAGAACTGGAAACTGTCAACTGAAAATTGCAAACTAACAGTCATCTATAACCGAACTAGACACATCGTACATCTAACATCATAAATCGTACATAAAAATGATTGATATCAAAGTGCCTACAATTGGCGAGTCTATCAGTGAAGTGACATTAATAAAATGGGTGAAGAAAGAAGGAGAATATGTGAATCGTGATGAAGTGATTGCAGAACTGGAAAGTGAAAAAGCTACTTTTGAAGTGAATGCTGAAAAGGCGGGTATCCTCAAAACTTTGGGCAAAGAAGGAGACACATTAAAGATTGGAGATGTGGTGGCACAGATTGATGAAACTGCTGCAAAGCCAGAAGGCAAAGCACAAGATACAAGCACCAAGGTGCAAGAAACTGCCAAAAAAGAAGAAGCAAAACCTAAGGAACAAATCGCTCAAGCAACTTCTTCGCATGACTCAGGCATAAAAGCAACACCTGTTGCTTCGGCTATTATTTCTGATAAAAAAATTGATACATCCACTATCACTCCGTCAGGTTCTAATGGCAAAATATTAAAGCATGATGTACTTGAAGCTTTGAGTAATCCGGGAAGAGCAGTGGGTCAACCAATGTTCAGCCGCGATGCGAAAAAAGAAAAGATGAGCAATCTTCGCAAAACGGTTTCGAGAAGATTGGTGGAAGCGAAGAACACGACTGCGATGCTCACTACTTTTAATGAAGTGGACATGAGTCATATCATGGCATTGCGCACTCAATATAAAGACAAATTCAAAGAGAAGCACGGCGTGAACCTGGGATTCATGAGCTTCTTCACGAAAGCATGTTGTTATGCTTTGCAGGAATGGCCGGCTGTGAATGCATACATTGATGGAGATGAAATTGTGTATCACAATTATTGTGACATATCCATTGCCGTTAGTGCGCCAAAAGGTTTGGTTGTTCCGGTCATTAGAAATGCTGAAAGCCTGAGCATGGCTGATATTGAAAAAACAGTTGTTGCTCTTGCAACCAAAGCCAGAGATAATAAATTGAGCATGGAAGAAATGCAGGGGGGAACTTTCACGATCACTAATGGCGGTGTATTTGGTTCATTAATGAGCACACCGATTATTAATATTCCTCAATCTGCTATTCTTGGAATGCACAAGATTGAAGAAAGACCGATTGCATTAAATGGACAAGTTGTTATTCGCCCGATGATGTACCTTGCTGTGAGCTATGATCACCGCATTATTGACGGTCGAGAATCAGTAAGTTTTTTAGTAAGAATAAAAGAATTGCTTGAAAACCCGGCTCAGCTTTTGTTTGGCAAAGATCCCGTGAAAGCATTGCTGGAATTATAATAGTCACTTATATATTTTGGGTATATTACTTTGCGTTTTATTTTATAATTGATGACCATTAAAATCAATCTCATGAAAACTTTCTTCAGAATTTTTCTTCCTTCTTTGATTTTATTTGCTGCATGTAAAAAAGATAGCAGCTCTGGCGGTCAGCAGTCCGGCACAACACTTACGCGTATTGTTGAGGGCACAGATCCTAATCTTGCTAACGATACTGTTTATCTTATTTCTTACAATTCAGGAAGAATAAGTTCGGTGCTCGACAGCCTTTATCAGGATAGCCTTGTGGCAACTTATGATGCATCAGGCCGCCTGACAGAAGTTGATGATATCGGTCCTTATTCTTTAGGCAGCGCAACATTTTCTTACGATGCTAACGGATTGCTCACACAAATCTTGAGCAATGTTGCAGGTTCAACAGACAAGTTTGTTTTTGAATATACCAATGGTGTGCTTTCAAAGAAAAGTGATTACACAGATGCTGGTGGCGGGTCTTTTCAATTATGGAATTATGATGTATATACTTTTAACAACGGAGACATCACAGATATGAAAGAGTATAATTCTGCAGGTGCTCTGACTTTTGAAGCAACTTATTCATACGGTTCCCAGGCAAACCCATTCAAAAACCTCAGCCTGTTCAACTTTGGCAATAGATTGGGAACGGATGATATCATTAATTTTGACACTTACTTCAATAAAGATATCAGGACTGGTTTTTCTATTAGCGGATTGAACTCAACATCAACCAACACATTCAACAGCCGGCAAAAGCCCACTAAAATAGTTTTCAATGACCAGCTTAACCAATGGTTGTTGACATGGCAGTTTTTTTATCAATAAAATTGAGCTAAATATTTTTTATGACTGTCTTAAATGGCACTCATTTTTATTTAAAAAATGATGGGCTGCGAGATTATAACACTTTTCTCATTTGTTTATTTTTTATCTGGTAATGCATTTAGCAAGGCCATGGTTGCCCAGCTTGAAGCGGCAGCAGAAATGAATTGATTTTCGTCGTAGGGCGGAAAATCGCTGTTGACAAAAGGTTGCAAAGGATAAGCTCTTGTTGCAACTATCCAGGCTCCCTCTTGATCTTGTGTTTTTAATAAATAAGCTAATCCTTTTTGATAAGCTGCGTCATCAATTTTTATCATCCCACTTTCGTATAAAGCGTAAAGAGACTGGCCTGTGGCGTATGCATCACTTTTCATAGTAGGCATCTGCGACCAGCTACCATCGGCATTCTGTAATGACGTAAGCTTTTTGGAAATTTTTATTTTTTCCTCATTGCTACTACCGCACCAATGCATACCTAGCAACTGAAAAACAAGTTCCTGTTGTTGATCTGTTTGCAATTTTTCAAACCACATCTTTGACTTGGCTATCATTTCATTCACATGGGTTTTTTTTGCCGGAGATGCATATAACTGTATTGCGCGAATTGACATTGCGGCTAAATGTGCTTCACCAGTTTCCAAAGGAGGCCGTCCGGATTCTGTAAGAAACCCACCATCTGGCCTGGCCTGGCTGATTAAATAATCAACAGTTATATCGGTTGAAAAACTTGGCTCATATTTTTCAGCATTCAGGCCTAATAGGATATAAGGAACAATAAAATTAGCGGTTACAGTAAAATCATTCATCAAATTCGGATTGTTAAAATCAGTCAAAGTCCTTTCCATTGCTTTTATTCGATGTGTTGTAAAAGAATCTAAAATAGTAATGCCTTTCTGTTTGGCTATTTCGGTAGCCATCGAAGTCAATGTATTATGGTGGCAGGATGCGCACTTAAAAAGGTTTCTGTTTGTGAAAACATAACTGCTTTTTTGCAAAAGCATAAGACTTTTGGAGGTAGACTTTTCTATATCTGAAATATTTACCTGTTCAGGCTTATGCGACCAACTCATTAGAAAAGTCGAGAAGACAACTGTTGCAGCAATAAGTCCCACCATGAAATAAATCTTGCTTTTCATATAATTTTTTTTAAGGTAGCTTAATGGACGCATATTTTTTTAAGAGCTCAACGGATTTTGTGTTTCCTTTTTTCTGAGCTAAGGTCAATGCATCCGTGCCATCAGATGTTTTCACAGATACAGACGCCCCATGATTGATCAGAGCTTGTGTTAATTCCGGATCATCTATTTCAGATTGCTGAAGCAACATCAGAGCTGTATACCCCTTGCTATTTTTAATATTAGGATCGGCACCATGATCTAACAAATAAAAAAAAGAAGGCTTGTCATAATTTAGCGCAGCAAACATTAATGGCGTAATACCATTATAAGATGTAAAAAAAGAAGATTTGAATCTTACATTTACATCAGCACCATTTTCAACAAGAATTTTTACAGCGGCAGAACTGCGCAAAGCTAGTGCCGCATTAATTGGATAATCACCAGATGCAATGGTGCTGTTTACATTGAGGCCGCATTTTATAAGCATGCTGATGATTGCAACATCTCCTGCCGAAGCAGCATTGTAAAGCAGGAAATTATCCGGCGCACTTTTCTTGGGATCCGCACCTTTCTCTATTAATAAATGAAAAATTTTTTCTGTTCCGGGTGTAAGCGCAAGTTTTACTAAGATTCCATATCCCTCTACAGTGTGGTGCACATCTGCACCATGAGCCAATAATAAAAGTGTTTTATCAAAATCGGGAACTGCAAGCCAAAGAGCGCTCACTCCTTCCTTAGTCGTATCATTTATATGAGCTCCATGATCTATCAATATTCTCATTTGTTCTGTTGACCCACTCATTGTGGCGGCCATTAACGCCGAATAACCATTGAGTGAATCATTTGCGCTTGCGCCTTTGCCAAGCTCGGCATTTAGCGCCTCAGCATTTCCAGACCTGATTGCCTGAAAAAGAAATTTGGTTCTGCTATTTTCTTTTAACATTGACTGTTGAGCAAAGGCATTATTATAAAATATTAATACGGTAATGAATTGTAAAACAGCATGAGCCTTTTTTATTTTAAGCGAAAAAGAATTGTTTGATAAAAATTGATAATAAATCATAGCGAGCAGTAGTTTAAGAGAAAAGAAATTTTTTTACTGATTCGAGTTGCTCTATTTATTCAGAAATACAGGAGAAGGTCTTAATTCTATTTTTAAGCTTGAACAGTTAAGCTGGTCTAAAGTTACTTTAAAAGCATGAGGGAAGAGAAGTTTTTTAAACTCAAAAATTGAAATGCATAATATTGCAGTATCATGAAGCATTTCTCGCACATCAATTCTGCAACTGAAATTCTACAGGAATATAGTGGCAAAGAACCTTTTTCTCACTTCATAAAAAATTTCTTCAAACAAAATAAAAAATTCGGTTCAACGGACAGAAAAACGATCAGTCATCTCTGCTATTGTTATTTCCGGCTTGGGTATGCATTAAAAAATATTTCTTTGGAAGAAAAAATTTTGACCGGTATTTTTTTATGTAATCAAAGCAATCATGAATTACTAAATCATTTTAAACCGGAATGGAATAAAAATATCAAGCTTCCTTTTGAAAACAAACTATCATTTTTAAATTATCCATTTTTGGTTTCAGATATTTTTCCATGGCAAGAAGAATTGAGTGAAGGTATTGCTCACGAAAAATTCTGCAGATCATTTTTGATTCAACCTGATTTATTCCTGCGCATTCGCCCGGGAAATGAACAGTCAGTTATTAACAAACTATCAGCTGCAAATGTTGAATTTCGGCAAATCAATACTTCATGCGTTGCATTGAACAATTCGACAAAGCTCGAAACGATAATCGATATTAATAAAGAAGCTGTCATCCAGGACTATAACTCACAACAAACCGAAAATTTTTTTGAACTTGAAACTCAAAACTCGAAACTCAAAACTGTCTGGGATTGCTGTGCTGCAAGCGGTGGCAAATCTATCATGCTTTATGATATCGATCCAAAAATAGAACTAACGGTTTCGGATATCCGTGAATCTATTATTTCAAATTTGATAAAAAGATTTTCTGAAGCGGGAATAAAAAAATATCATTCGTTTGTTAGGGACCTTTCAACTACAAACTACAAACTACAAACCGCAAACTATGATTTTATTGTTGCGGATGTTCCATGCAGTGGAAGCGGAACCTGGAGCAGGACCCCTGAAGCATTATTATTTTTCGATAAAAAGAAGATTGATGAATATGCTGACTTGCAAAAAAAGATTGTCTGCAATGTGATTCCTTCGCTTAAAAAAAACGGAAGGTTTATGTATATCACTTGTTCCGTGTTCAAAAAAGAAAATGAAGAAATCGTTGAGTTCATTCAAAAAAAGTTCTCAATGAAATTGGAAAAGATGGAAACCCTGAAAGGTTATTATAAAAAAGCAGACACGATGTTTGCCGCAGGTTTTATAAATGTGATTTAATTATGGCTTATCATATTTAGCCTGATGCCATAACCTGTTCGATAGCCAGGATTAATATCATTAAATTGTGGCTGATATTGCCAATAAAGAAAATCTTTGTAAATGAGCCCAATGCCTTTTGCATATACTTCGCCACTATATATCTTTTCGCTGAAGATAGATGTGTCGGTGGTATCTCCAACAAAACTATTTGTTTGCTGAATAACCAGGGCGCCTGGTATATTTCCTGCAATAACATTATAAGATGAGCCGATGCTTTCATAAGTATAGTTCCATGATGAAAGATAATTATAGTCAGGTGTGTATGTGTTTATCAATGAGTTTCCTTGCCAACTGAATTTGGCTTCCAATGGTGCGGTAAGTCTTATATATCTGAGATTGTTTTCGATAAACTCTACTGACGATTCTGCCGGTGTAATAAAATAAGTTTCCAGATTGGTCCATGGCTGAGACTGCGCAGTGTCAGTAATGTAGCGGAATACACGCCAGCTTGCTCTCCCCAAATTGTCAGTTGTTAATGTATCAACAACATCTTTTACAAGATAGCTGGTAATTGTTTCGACAGTTCCGGGAGATATATAATTGATTGAATCCAGGCGATAGGTTATCGTTGAGCCGGCTTTAAGCTGTAAATAGTCAGTTAGCTTTTCAGATGGAGTACTACTTGTTTTTTTGCAAGCAGAACTGATAAAAATCACAAGTGTGAATAGTGAAATAAGGGAATGGTTCTTTTTCATAAAAGTAGTTTATGGTTATAGCAAAATTATGCTTTTTGAAAATACTCTCAATACTAATCGTGTCCAATCATATTAAGCCTGATTCCATATCCGGTCTTGAAACCTGCAGGGCTTGTTCCCGGCGGCTGATAAGTCTCGTGCAAAAAATCTTTATATATCAGCCCGATTCCTTTAGCATACACTTCAATGCTGTAATTTCTTTCACTGTAATGAGCGAGATCGGTAGGGTCACCAAGTGCTTCATCTTGTTGCCTTACTATAAGTGTGCTGTCTATCGTTCCTGCAAGCACAGTATATGGCGAACCGATGCTGTCGTAAGTATAATTCCATCCGTCAAGATAAGAGTAATCAATATCATCGGGGCTTTGTGGAGTTGTATTGATGTATGAATTTCCTTGCCAGCTAAAGCCATTATCAAGCGGCATTGCAAGCTTAATGTAGCGAAGATTATTTTCATCCACTTCTATAGTTTGCAATGTTGGAGTGATGAGATAAGTTTCAAGGTTTGCCCATGGCTGAGAGTAAGCTGTATCCGTTATATATCTGAACACTCGCCAGCTCGGTCTTCCCAGATTGTCGGCAACTATCGTGTCAATGACATCCTTGACGATATAGCTTGTAATGGTTGTGTTTTGACCATAAAATGTAAATGTTGTTGAATCGAGGCGATAAGTAATTGATCTGCCCGATTGCAACAGCATATAATCTGTCAGGTTATCTGTTCTATATGGAGTGGATGTTTTTTTGCACCCAACTATACAAAGCGCTGTTGCAATTGTGAAAGAGATAAATAAGTTGAATTTTTTCATGCCGTTAGTTATTGATAAATCGGGCAATTATTAAAATTGATAATTAAGGTTCATTTTAAAATAAAAAACCAGGAAAGCAGAACTCCCCGGTTAGGTAACGTAAAAACGAGCTATTTTAGTATTGGCGAAGCTGAGTGAGGATTAGTTAATACGTAAGATATTTAATGCCTGCTATTTATTGAAAACGAGATTCTTAGCTTCTTTGGATCACGCCTCCGCCAATCACATCATTCCCTTCATAAAAAACTGCGCTCTGTCCCGGGGCAATGCTTTTTGCCTGTTCATAAAAAACGACTTTGATCTGATTGCCTTCGGGGTATAAATTGCTTAGCGTGCCTTTGTCTTTATACCTGATTTTTGTGATCGCTTCCATGCCGGGAGTGATCAAGTCATATTTCATCATATTCAGTTTCCCGACGGTCATCTTGTTTTCATCAAGATCTTCTTCATCACCCAAAACAACCGTGTTGCTTTCCGGGTTAATGCCCGTTACATAAACCGGTTTGCCAAAGGTGATATCCAAACCTTTTCGCTGACCGACAGTATAAAACGGATAGCCTTTATGCTTGCCTAAAATATTCCCATTCTTATCAACAAAATTTCCTCCGGCAACTTTTTCTTCCAATCCTTCCACTTTGCGCTTTAAGAAACCGCGATAGTCATTATCCGGGACAAAACAGATTTCATAGCTCTCGCTTTTTTTTGCAAGCTCGGGATAACCATAATCTATAGCAATCTGCCTGATTTCAGGTTTTCTATAATTCCCCAATGGCAAAATGGTTCTGCTTAGCAAATCCTGTTGCAGTCCCCATAGCACATAGCTCTGATCTTTCAGCTCATCAATGCCTTTGCTGATATAATACCTGCCATTTTCATGTTGATGAATATTTCCATAGTGGCCTGTTGCGATAAAATCACAGCCAAGTGCATCGGCTCTCTTCAGTAATGCGCGCCATTTAATATGAGTGTTGCACATCACGCAGGGATTTGGCGTTCTTCCGGCAAGATATTCTTCCACAAAATTATCAATCACGAAATCGCCGAACTCATCGCGGATGTCGAGTACAAAATGCGGGAAACCGTGCTGAACAGCAGCCATCCTTGCATCATTAAAACTATCGAGGTTGCAACAACCTGTTTCTTTTTTTGAAGCGCCTGCGCTTGCATAATCCCATGTCTTCATGGTGATGCCTACCACTTCGTAGCCTTCATCGTGCAGCATAAGTGCCGTAACGGTACTGTCGATACCGCCGCTCATTGCCACCAAAACTTTTCCTTTACGGCTCATTGTTTCTGAAAATTTTTAACATGCAAAGGTAAGAAAAAATCAATGAGTGCCTGCAATAGAAAAAGGGCTTTTAGAAAAAAGCCCCGGTTCTGATTATGCTCATCATTGATTAATGATACGATTAATTTTGTTTGTCTAATTCCTGCTGAACTTCAATGTCAGAATCTGCAGTCAGTTTCAACACTTTTATATGTTTCATGCTTTCCACATAAACAATAAATACTGTTTGGTTGCCGCTTGTGTTCACTTCGTTCACATTGGTGATTGAATATTCAGGAAAAAGATTATTAACCATTGCTTTGATATTGTCAGGCAGCAGTGTTTCGCTATATGAGGTGATTGTTCCGGCCCATGAGCCATCAGCATTGTAATAAGCCCGATTTAAAATGCCTTTTATGTAAAACCTGCAAGTCATCCCTTTTTCTTTTGTTTCAGACCATTGTGCATTAGTGGCGCTGGCATAATGGTTGGAAAAATTTTTCAAAGCTTTTGCATTGACTGCATCTGAAGTCGTTTCAAAATTGTTGAAATATGCATTTGCGTTTTCCAATGCAGTTTTTCTGTTCACTGCGTAGATAGATTCAGTTTGTGCATTTGCATAACTGAATGCTGCGAGAGCGGCGATAAAAATTATCTTTTTCATTTTTTTGAAATTTTAACGGTTATAGATTTTGATTTGATTTCGCTAACAGGAACAAATCTACAATGCAGAATAAGCTGTGATTAGCTACAATGAGTAACTTGCTCTCGTGGTTGGTAGTCTACAATTTTGAGCGAGTAATTGTGGAGAAGCTCAGGAACGATTTGGCTGAAGTTTTTTTAAGAGCATTTCTTTTCTGCTTCGTGAAACATCTACAATATTGCCATCGCTCATGACCAGATAGCCGCCTTCGCCTTTCACATACTTGTTGATTTCGTTGAGATTTACAAGGAAAGAATGATGCACGCGAATAAAGAAATTGAAATCATTTAATTGTTCTTCTATTTCTTTTAAAGAGCGGCATGCTGTGATGCGTGTTTTGCTTTTCAAATAAATATGTGTGTAGTTGTCATCAGCTTCACAACGCAAAATCTGAGTTGCAGGAATGAGCTCAAGGCCTTGTGATGTTGGCACTGCAATTTTTGAAAAACCTGATTGTTTGTTTTTTATATGATCCATCAACATTAGGAACTGCTCTGTGGTTGGCAATGCTTTTTGATCTGAAGCTTTTTTCACGGACAATATCAGCTCTTTCGGATCGATCGGTTTCAACAAATAATCCAATGCACTGAACCGAATTGCTTTGATAGCATATTGGTCATAGCTTGTTGTGAATATCACAGAAAATGGTATTTCTTTAAATTCCTCAAGCAATTCAAAACCGTTCATCACCGGCATTTCAATATCAAGGAACACAATATCAGGTTTTGATTTTTCAATAGCGTCCAATCCTTTTTTTGCGGAAATGCATCGGTCTGTCACCTGCACTTCAGGGCAATAATCTGCAATCAATATACTTAATGTGTCCAGGCAATGAAGTTCATCGTCAACGAGGATTGCTTTAATCATATATTACAGGCATTTTAATAATTACTTCTGTTCCGGCTGCAGTTCCATCCGCATTTATGAGGTCATTAATAGTTACCGGTTGTGCATTGTCGTTATTTTTTTGCATAATGGCAATCCTGTCGGCGGTAATCCTTAGCCCCATTGATTTTTGTTTGGTGGTGGATTTGCTTAAAAGAAAAGCAGATTGCCTTCGCCCGATGCCATCGTCAGTGATTTTGCAAAATATATTTTCGTTTTCCTGCCACAATTCTATTTCAAGACGACCATTATCTTCTTTATGCATCAGTCCATGCCATATCGCGTTTTCTGCATAAGGCTGAATAATCAATGGAGGCACTTTAAGAATGGAAATATCCAGGTCCGGTGACATGGAAATATGATATGTAAAATGATTATCGAAACGAAGTGCTTCCATTTCAAGATACAAAACAAGTGCTTCTATTTCGCTTTCAAGAGTAATGAGAGAAGCCTGGGAATTTTGTAAAATCAATCTCACAAGCCTGGAAAATTTGGTAAGATATGCTGATGCCTGTTCCCTGTTGTTTTGCAATATGAAGCGATTGATGGAATTAAGCGAGTTGAAAATGAAATGAGGATTCATTTGTGCCCTCAATGCCTGCATTTCAAGATCAGTTTTCTGGCTTTTGAAGCTCGTCTCTGTTATTTTGCTTTCAAGTTTTCTTTTCTCCAGCTCGTTTTCTGCAATTTCTCTGAGGTGCGCTTCATTTCTTCTTTTTAGCAGCATGTTCCGCAGGATTATCAAAGCGATCAATAGAATGGTGATGATGCCAATAATAAGAAACGTTCTTTGCTGCGATGTTTGCATTAGCTGCTGTTGTTGAAGTTCTTTCTCTTTATTTAACAGCTCAATTTTTTGCTCAAACCTGTAGGCAGCAAATTTTCCTTTAGTCTGATCGCTTACCACAATATCTTTGATGGCAATGTATTTTTTATAGTAGAAGTAAGCGCTGTCTGTCTTTTGCAGCCGGTCATAAACAGAATATAAAATCTGATAACCATCCCTGATAAATGGTTTTGATTTGGTTTTAAGTGCAAGGTTGATGCCTTCTCTGCCATATTCAAGCGCCGCAGAATTATCATTAAGATAAAAGTAAGTTTTAGCAACATCCAGCAATGTGCGGTTAGTGGCAATAGCATCATTTAATTTTCTGTTGATGCCCAATCCTCTGAGGAAATTTTGCAAAGCTTGCGCATAGTTTTTTTGCGACAAATAAAATTCGCCGGTGCTCATCAGGTATGCCCTTAAATTTTTTTCAGTAGCCTTGGCCGTATCAAACAGATTATAATAGTGTAATGCAGAATCATATTGATGTTGCAAACTGAATAGTTCTGCAAATTCCATTCTAACCCACATATCCCAGTCTGAATCGATGCGGAATTTTATGTTTGATGGGTTGTCTTTCTGAAAGGCTTGCCGATAGTAGATTAATGCAGTTGAATAATCTTCAATAGCTCTATACAAAGCGCCAAAATTAAATAGGATGCTTGATTGCCGGGGTTCGTCTTTTGCGATAATGGCTATTTGCCGTGCCTGCTGATAGAAATAATAAGCGCTATCATAATTCCCTTGAAAAAAATGTATGTCTGCAAAACCGCTCAATGCATCATACACCCCATATTGATTGTTTGTTGCTTTGCTGTGCTCATACTTTTTTACAGTGTATTTATATGCTTCATCATACTTGCTTTGAGAAATAAGTGCGCTTTGAAGTTCATCATACACTGCCTCGATGTTTTTTTTGTTGCCTGTTTTCTCGAACCATTCTAAAGCCTCTTTTCCCAAAGCTTCTGACTTTACATAATCATCATCAAAATGCAATACGATCTTTGACTTGCGGATCGCCGCTACTGCAATTCCATGTATATAAACCATTTTTTTAGCTTCTGCATAAGCGGAATCAGCATAGCATAAAGCAGAATCTTTTTTCGCAGCCGAAATGTATTGAGCACTTAGTTCGTTCAGGCAATCAACCCTGCTGCTATCGTGAAGTGAAGGGCAGAGTTTTTTTAAACTATCAATTTCTTTTATTTGCCCGAATATGAAGGCTGGAAAAATCAGAACCGCTATAGTAAGGCTTGCTTTCATTAAGCTGGGTTGAGTAAAAAAGAAATGCCGGTTATTGTTGCTGAGCAGCGGATGAAATTACAATGCAGTCGAACTATTCCATTTTAAAGTTAAACAAAACACCTCACTCGTTGCGGTTGTCTTCAAATATAAATAACATAGTTAGCCTATGTTAGCCCAACTGCGCAGCTTGCTCTGCAAGATGGTAGTTTGCAAAAAATCATGGGTAAATGACGAAATAGAAGAGATTATTAAACCTGAACTACCTGTTAACAACTACCCGCTTTGTGGTATATTCTGAAACCGATTAAATGCTAAATTGCCTGCTCAAACAATTTTTAAGTACGAAGCTAAATTTTATTAAGTATGATCAAGCTACAGGTAATCGGCAACCTTGGTAAAGATTGCGTTACAAACACAGTGAATGGAAAGAATGTTATTAATTTCAACGTTGCGCACACTGAGAAATTCCGTGACTCGCAAGGTAACCAGAAAGACAAAACCATTTGGGTGGAATGCGCCTACTGGACTGACCGCACTGGAATTGCTCCTTATCTGAAAAAAGGAACTCAGGTGTATGCGGAAGGAACTCCGGAAGTGAGGACCTACACTAAGAATGATGGCACGCCGGGCGTTTCGCTCACATTGCGCGTTGTCAATGTCCAATTACTTGGCAAAGGCACAGGCGGCGATAATTCTGGCGGGACTCCTGCTGAAAGCCAGCCTTCTTATCAGGCAGCTCCTCAATCTAATTATGTTCCATCTGCAAGCGACATCACTGAACCGGTTGACGACTTGCCGTTTTAAAGAAATTATTTCTTTAAGAAAATATGCCTCGCAAATTGTGAGGCATATTTTTTATTTAGAAGCTTCGAATTTTCTAAACCATATTTCAATTTCTTCTCTGCTCACCGCTTTTTGCTGATTGTCTATATTGATGACATACAAATAGCCTTTATTTCCCTGTGTCGATAAAAATGCGCTGACTAAATTAAACTGTTCGCTCACCAACAATCTTCCGCTCGTTACATTCCAAAGCTCTTTTGCGGTTAGGCATCCCTGTGAGGGCGTGAGTGGATAAAAAGGTTTGTCTTTGAAATATTCCGGATCGATGGTGGAACCGTGTGCAATGATTGCAGTGCGGCCAATTTTGCCTGCGTCCCAGGCTTCCATCATCGGCTCGTAGTTTCTCCAGTTCGGTGGCAATAAATTTTTGTAAAGAAGAAGAGAATCTTGTGGAGGATTCCAATCTTGCTGAAAATATTTTCCCCATTTGTTTTCGAAAGGGATGATCAATTGAAGATTAGGAGTTGGCCCGATAAAATTATTATGTGAAACTGCAGTTCCTAGGATGCTATAAATTCCCTGCGGCGTATTTCCATTGGTAATAAAATAAGGAAGGTTAGAGCCAGATCTTGCAAGCTGTTCAAAAACTGCCAACCTGCCATCAG
Source organism: Puia sp. (assembly GCA_035295505.1). Lineage (GTDB taxonomy): Bacteria > Bacteroidota > Bacteroidia > Chitinophagales > Chitinophagaceae > Puia. Next base: position 63,511 of record DATGIX010000218.1, read on the forward strand.
CATTCTTCACAAAACTCCCATCAGCATTTTGAACAATGGCGATTCCGGGATAATCGCGATTGTGTCGCTGAAAAGAATAAATAATTTTTTTGCCGGTTGTTTTTTGATATTTGAAAAGCTGGATGAAGTCTGGCGGCTTTTGATGTGCGAAAGAATTTTGATTCGTTAAATATTTCTCGAGTTCCTGAAGAACTGGAATAGTATCATAGCCTGAAAATTTTTCAACCATTTTTATTTTCAATGCATTTGAATTATTAATGGAAGAATCGCATCGATATAAATATGCAGCGCAGATAGAAAATAGTTTTGCATCATTTTCTTTTTCAATAATGGACTGAACATTTCGTTTGTATATATTCGGATAAGCTGCATACAATGCTTCGAGGAAATTTTTTTTTGTATCGTATTCTAATGTGTCATAATAAGAAAATAATTTCAAGAAACCTTTTTCAACATTTACATTGGTAATAAGAAATTCTGTAACTGCATCACATGCATTGGCAAATTTATATTCTGAATTGCTATCAAGCTGTAATGAAAAAGCTTTAGCAACTACTCTTTCACGCAGATCTTTTTCTAAAGAAATTCTTTTTTGATAAAGAACAAAATCAGAATAGATATCTTCTCTTTTGTTTTGAGCAAATGAAAATAAATAAAAAAAGCAAGCGGCTAATAACAGCGAAACAAATCTTCTCATTAAACAAATTTATCATTAATCACTCATTATAAACCGACAATTCATCATTCGGTATTCACTGATTAATCCTTACCTTCAACGCTTCTTTTTTATCATTAAAAAAATATTGCAATATGAAAAAACTTGTCTCTTCGCTCTTAGTTTTTTGTTCATTATCCATTTTGTTGATGAGTTGTGGCAGCAATTCTACACAACAAACCAATGCAGACAGCACTGCAATAACAAAAGATTCTGTAGACGCAACAAAAAGCTGGAAGCTTGGTGTTCAGTTGTGGACGTTCAACAAATTTCCATTTGTTACTGCACTGGATAAAGCAGATAGTGCAGGAATCAAATTTGTGGAAGCTTTTCCCGGTCAATCTCTGGGCGGTGGCATGAAAGGTTCTTTCGGTATTGAAATGGCTGATTCAACAAAGGCAAAGATCAAGCAGATACTCGATTCAAAAGGAATTAGCATTGTTGCGATGGGTGTGATTGTGCCCAAAGATGTTGCAGAATGGAAAAAATATTTTGATCTCGCAAAATATTTTGGGCTGAGCTATATTACTGCAGAACCACACAAAGACCAATGGAATCAGGTCGATAGCCTTGCAGGGCTTTACGGAATTAAAGTGGCGATTCACGACCATCCGAAACCGAATATGTATTGGAGCCCGGATTCAGTGCTGGCTGCAACTGTTGGCCATCCTAATATTGGTTCCTGTGCAGATGTTGGCCACTGGTCACGCAATGGTTTAGATCCGGTTGAATGCTTAAAAAAATTAGAAGGCCATGTGTTTGGTGTTCATCTGAAAGACATCAAAGAGTTTGGGAAGACAGATGCTGCTGATACTGCAGTTGGAAAAGGCATTAATAAATTCCCTGAAATTTTTGCAGAATTAAAACGCCAGCATTTCAGTGGCATGCTTTCTATTGAACAGGAAAGCAATTGGGACAACAATGTTCCTGATGTTATCAACACAAAAAAATATTTTGAAGCCGAAGTTGCCAAGCTGAAATAATTTTGTGAATAATGAATAGTGAATAG